>DASQDA010000318.1:0-1993 GCA_035634435.1 Polyangiaceae bacterium | reverse complement strand
CGCGGCTGGTACCCGGGGCTTAGAGCGCGCGGAGGTACAACGTAATGACCATTCGCAAGGGCCGTTGCGTCGGTTATGCTAGCTCATGCAGAGCCCGGGGGGGGCGGTGCTCAATCGGCCGGTACGGGGTCGTCGGCGCATTCAGCGAAGGTTACAAGCTCGATGAAGCAGCGCTCGAGCACTAGCTCGTCGAGCACAAGGTCACCCGTGAGCTCCGTGGGGCAGTACCCCACCAACAAGGCGCACTGAAAGAAGGTCGACAACTCCAACGCACAGCGCTGCGCGATCAAGTCAGCGTTGCAGCGTTGCTCGCAAGCGGTACCTAGGCCGCAGGCGGCTGCCTCGGCGGACTGGCAGAGGGAGGAACACAGGTCCCCAGCGTCGGCCGGCCGTAAAGCCGGGTCCTGCTCCGTCGAGTTGGGCACGAACGCGCCCGCGCCAGGATCGTCGGCCGGTTGAGCCGCGAGCTCGGTCTCGCCGGGGCCACCGCCACAGGCCGCCAGAGCGAGCGCCAGGGAGGAAGCTGAAAACGCGGTCCACAGGTGCTGATAGGTCAAGAGGGTCTCCTCTGAAGAAAAGGGAGCACCGCCGGCGAGCGCCGGCGGCACCCAGGGAGCAAGGCTCAGAAATAGTAAAACGCGCTCACGTTGCTGGTGAAGATGTTCCACGGACTGTTGTTGACGGTCGTGCCGAAAGAGCGGCTGCTGTTGCTGACCTCAACCTCCGTACCACCCATGTCCGTCGTGGTGCCGGCGCTCTGGAATGCGAGCAGCGCGCCAACCGAAGCCTGCAGGGATAGCTCGGGAATCCCGATGAACCCGAAGTGTACCTCGGCTCCCGCTCGCGCCCCGACGTCCAGCAGAAATCCGCGGTGACTGATGTCGTCACCAGACGAGCCACCGCCGAGCCCCACGTTTGCCTCGGGGATGATCTCGAAGACGTAGTGGCGGCCCGTCGCCAGCGCCAGGGGCACGCCGCCGTGCAGGATGACAGCCCAGCGGCTCGGCAAGTCGACGCTGTCACCGGGATCGCTCGACACCGACCCTCCGCTGAAGCCGAAACCCACACCCAGATCGAGACCCAGCCCGCGATCCAGCCAGTAACGCACCCCGAGCACGGGCGCCGAAACGGCGGCTGCGCCCTCTCCGACACCCACCGTCAGCGAGCTGCGCCCCAGGTACCCCACGGCGAGGCGCCCCACGAACAGATCGTGGTCCGAGCCGCCGGCCGCGGCAGTCGTGGTCGTGGTGGTGGTCGTGGTGGCGGGCGTCGCACCAGGCAGGCCCAAGCCTACCTGCCCCTCCGCGCTGGCTTCCGCTTGACCATCGGTCGTCTCCTGAGCGAAGGCCGCAGTCGTGGCCAAGAGCGTAAGCAACCCCGCTGAAAATCCAACCATCCTGAGCTTACCAATATTCATCCATTCCTCCGAAGTGGCACATCACCATCCGCTGAGCGGGCGGGCTGGATGCCGCACGGCCAACGGGCGGGAACATGGCAAGATGAATGCTCCCTCATTGCGCTCGATTGGGGCAAAGTTCTGATGAGCGACGGCGACCAACGCGTACGCACGCCGAATCGCGCTCGGGTCGATGTCTTGCTCGTGGAGCGCGGGCTTGCGCCCTCGCGCGCGAAGGCTCAAGCGCTGGTGCTCGCCGGGCGCGTGTTCAGCGGCGAGCAGCGCATCGACAAGCCCGGACAGCTGCAGCGGGCTGACATCCCGTTGCGTCTATCGGAGGGTCTGCGTTACGTCTCGCGCGGGGGACAGAAGCTGGAAGGGGCGCTCGATGCGCTCGGGGTCGATGTGACCGCACAAATTTGCGCGGATGTCGGCGCCTCCACGGGCGGCTTCACCGATTGCCTGCTGCAACGCGGCGCCGCGCGCGTGTATGCCGTGGACGTAGGCAAAGCTCAACTCGCACAGTCGCTGGTGCAAGACCCACGCGTGGTGGTCATGGACGCCACCAACGCACGCCATCTCAGCGCCGAGTCGTTT
>DASQDA010000317.1:0-8583 GCA_035634435.1 Polyangiaceae bacterium | reverse complement strand
TGGAGTCGGCGCGCAGCACGGACGAGCTGCTCTCAGCGTTGCGCATTCCCGACAAGCTCGCCGAGATCCCCAGCTATCAAATCGACGATCTGGAGCGCTTCCAGCGCCAGACGCAGCTTGCCGTCAGCGGATTCAGCTCCGGCCTGGCTGTCAGCGCCAGTCTTCAGCTCGGCGGCTTCGACACCCACGCCAACCACGACCGGGATCAGGTGCGACAGATCGTCAAGCTGTGGGGCGGGCTCGCGTACCTGTTCGATCAGCTCGACGCCGCCGGCGTTGGTGCGAACACTTACGTCGTGGTGAGCTCCGACTTTGGTCGTGGTCCCCACTACAACGCCGAGGGGGCAGGCGGAGGCAAGGACCACTGGCCCATCACGAGCATGCTCGTCTCTGGTCCGGGCATTCCCGGCAATCGCGTGCTCGGCGGCACCTCGGACGAGCAGCTACCCGCCCGCGTCCATCCGGGTACCCTCGCCGTTCAAGCCGACGGCGTCAAAATAACCCCCGCGGCTATTCACCAGGCGTTGCGCAAAGTCGCCCGCATCGCGCCCGAGCTGGACCGGCGATATCCCTTGGTCGGCGAGGCGTTGCCACTGTTCGGCTGAACCGAGCGCGCACAAAGCGGCCCTGGATACCGATCGCGGGGGCATATCGCGGGCAACTTGCTGCCCGTCGCGGTAGACACCGTCAGCAATGAGGACGTTCAACTGCGCTTGTGGCGCGCGCATCTTCTTCGACAACAGTCGCTGTCTTTCCTGCGGCTCGGAGCTCGGATTCCTTCCCGACCAGGGTGTCTCTAGCTCGCTCGAACCCACTCCCGAGGGCCCGTTCCTGGCGCTGGGCGGCAGCTACGAGAAGTGCCGGAACTATTCCGAGCAGGGGGTGTGCAACTGGATGGTGCCGGCCGCCGTGGCCCACGACTTCTGCCAGGCGTGCCGCCTCAACAACGTCATTCCGGACCTCTCCAACCCCGAGAACCGTGAGCTGTGGGCAGAGGTCGAGCGTGCCAAGAGGCGGCTGGTTTACGGGCTCAACCGTCTACGGCTGAGCCTCGTCTCCAAGCAAGACGATCCGCAGCAAGGGCTGGCCTTCGATATCAAAGCCGACGTGGAGACGACGCGGGTGTTGACGGGCCACGATGAAGGGCTCATCACGCTCAATATTGCCGAGGCCGATGCGGTTTCGCGCGAGAAGATGCGCGTGTCCATGAAAGAGCGCTACCGCACGTTGCTGGGTCATTTTAGGCACGAGGTGGGCCACTACTACTGGGACCGCCTGATCCGCGACTCGCCCTGGCTGAGCCAGGTGCGCGGGCTGTTCGGCGACGACACGGCCGACTACACGCAAGCGCTGCAGCAGTACTATGCCCGCGGCAACACCGCCGATTGGCCCGCTGACTACATCAGCGCCTACGCGCAGGCCCACCCCTGGGAGGATTGGGCCGAGACCTTTGCTCACTATCTGCACATGGTGGACACCCTGGATACCGCGCAACACTTTGGGTTCACGCCAAAGCTCCCCGAGCGCACCACGCTCCTGCAGATTTCCGATTTCGGATTGTTGATGCAGGAGTGGAGCGAGCTCACCGTTGCCCTCAACGCGCTCAACCGCAGCATGGGGCTACCGGACGCTTACCCGTTCGCCACCACGGCCAAGGTCAGCGAGAAGCTCGAGCTCGTCCACCGCATCGTCCGCGAACAGCGCCGCGAGCGGGCGGCGCCTACACCCTCTGCTTGAAGGGGCCGCCGCTCGGGGACGGGCGCGCTGCCCGACAGAGGCGACCCTGGGCCGGCGCGCTGCGGCACGAATCGGCGTTGCAGCCGCGCCTGGCCGGCGGAGGCCTTGACCCCCGGCGCTGCTTGGGAGATGGGCTAAGCCATGGCTCGCCCTGGCGCCAAGCAGCATCGAGATCAGGTCGTGCGAAGTGTGGAGCGCTTCGTCGAGGACTTCACGGCCATTATCCGCGAGCACGTGGAGCAGAACGTGCGGCGCTCGTTGGCGCAGCGTCGCCTCGAACGAGGCGAGCCGCGCCGCGCGAAGCGCGCGCCAGAGCCTGCTCGCCGTCGCAACGGCGCCCCCGCTTCCAAGCGCGCTGCGCTAAACCAGCGCAAGGGCGCAGGCACCCCCACCCAGCGTCGAGCAGCCGCAAGTCAACGCAAGCCCGAACAACTCAAGCTGTTCTGAGCATCCGGCTCGCTGACGACGCACGTCAGCAGACGTTCTGCCTTTGGACAGAGCGCAGTCTGCGCGTCTGCGCGGCCCGCGGACGACCCACACTGACGCTGAGGTGCGCGGGCAACACCGACATGCGCGCTGTGTGACCGAGCGGTCACGCGATTGGGAAAGTGCGGGCCAATTGCCGCTCAGATCCACAGGCACGGAGGTTGCCTGATGAGTCCCATATACCGAGCGGTATTGCTGTAGGTCATGTCCGCGAGGTCCTCCTTAGATTCGTCGATGACGGTCCGTAGAGGGGATAGATCTGGAGTTTGTCGAAATGAGCAAAAGCATGAAACGTGGGATGGTGGATCGGAGCCGGTGGTTGTGGGTTCTCGGTGTGCCGTTGCTGGCCGCGTGCGGAGCTGTCGAGGATGAGCCCGTCTCGGGAACGCAGCTCGCGCTCACGGCCCAGGAGAATACAGAGCGTGCCCTGCGCGGCGCCCATGGTGCCGGCTCGTTCATCGCTGACTCCGCGGCACTGGCGACGCTGTTCAGCTCGGCAGGGGAGCCGGACTGCGCGCCCGTTGCGGTCCCACCGTGCGCGCCAGGCGCGATCTGCCCCGCGGTCGAGCCGCCCGAATGTGACGCGGAGGCCGTGAGCGTCGAGGATCTCCAGGCGAGCCGTGACGACGTCAACCAGGCGATTGACGACGCGGTGCAATGGTTACGCGAAGAGATCTTCACTCCGGCGAATCTCGAATCCGAGGATGGTGCGTCTGCGACGTACCTGCTCGGGCCCGACACCTTGTGCCCCCCAGGCGAGGACGGCATCGACGCACCCGGAGCAACGCCGGCGCCGGTTGCAGCACCCGATCCTGATTGCGTCGCCCAGGCGGAGCGCCTTCAGGTACGCTTGCGGCTCTCTTCACCGAGTGACGGAGACGTGGACGTGGCGTTGCTGCTGACGGCTCAGAAGCGGAACCCGGCCACGCTACAGTTGCATCGTGATCGCGTCGGCGTGACCGTCGATCTGGGCGAGCTGAAGTCGGCGCTCGATGCGCTCGACGAAGAGCTCGAGGGCGTCGCCAGCATGAGCGGTAAGCTGCAGCTCCAGCTACGTCGCAACGGCGAGCGGGACTACAGCGTGCTGTTCAACGTTCTGGACGCGCTCAACGTGGCCCTGGTCGACGACGACAACCAGCAAATCACGGTGAGCCTGGCGGCGAGCGCTCCCGCCGCCGAGCTGCGCATGGACGGCAACGCACGGCTGGTCACGGGAAGCTACGACTACGGAGCCTTCTCCGTGAAGGGTCCGCTCAACGCGTTTCGTAGCTCCTTCGACGATGACGAGGCGCTCGAGCCGGGTGGCAACACGCTGCCGCCCAAGACGTACACCGGGATGATCGACCTGTTTTTGGCAGGACTCGAGGGTAAGGTGGTGCTCGACGGCAATACGGATCGGCTGAACTTGACCGGTCTGGGGCTGGGCGACGCGAGCTCGACCTTGAAGCACGACGGCCAGCTGCTAGCGCAGCTCGATCTGAATGCGAGCGCGGGACGTCACTTCGACCTCAACGTGCAGAAGGAAGACAACGACGAGGCCACGCTCACGCTCTCGCCGAGCTTCGATCTATCGTTGCTGTTCAACTTCGCACCGCTTGCGACCCAGATCACGGATCTGCCCGCCTATGCGCTCAACGACAGAGTTCGCATCAGCCTGGAGGGAGCGAGCCCCAGCCTGCGCACGCAAGCCGACCAGGTGCGTGTGCTCTCTGGCACGCTGAACATGACGAGCTCCGCGGTGCCGCAGGCCAACGTGCAAGTGGTCGCGGGCAGCTGCTTGTTCGAGTCCGACGGGGAGAGCCCAACTCACGAGCTGCTCGGCATCTACTCCGCGGGTGCGTGTCGCTAGAACGAAAAACTTTGCGGCGTTGGGTCGACAGACTACACAGGGAGGATCATGCATAGTACCGAGAAGCTCTGGCTGCTGCTGCTGCTGCCGCTCGCTCTGGGCGCGTGCGGATCGGACGACGCTGGCGGCCTGCTCACGCAAGCGCCTCGCTGTGTGGGCGCGACTGACGAGCTCAACATCGAAGGGACGCTCGACGGCGCGTCCATTCTCGATCGCCGGACCAGCAACATCACCGCTGGTCTGGTGAACCTGGGTGAGCCCCGCTTCGACACGCCCGCTGTCGAGCTGGCACCGGTCGCTGCGGGTCAGGTCGAGCTTCATCTCAAATGGACCCGATCGCTGGCGTTCGGCGAGAGCGAGCGCATGCAACGCGGGTTCATGACCGCGCCTTCGACGCACCCCCGCGCCGGTGAGAGCCTGTGCATCACGGCGGGCGAGGTCGGCTTCGTGGACGGCGGTGAGGAGGACGGTGTGTTCAAGTTCCGCATCGACGAGGTGCGGCAGGGCGCAGATTGCAACGGCGCGGTCCTGCCCGTCGCTGTCAGCGGCTGCTTCGACTAAGGCTCTGACGCAATCGAACGCGCCAAGGCTCTGGCGCCAGGGCCGCTCGCTCAGAACCGGCGACGCGTCCTTCGAGGCACGCTGGCTCCCTGGCGCGCGCGTCAGGGCGTCATTCGCGCTCGGGGAGCCGTCGACGCGGCCGGGTCCTGCGCACTTCGCCTCGCGCGCACCCCGCGAGGGCGCGGAACGCCGCTCAGGCGTGGGAGCCCGCGCCGCCGCTCGGCTCGGGCGTGCCGGACTCCTCGCCGGGCAGCAGCCTGGGATAGAACCAGCCCGTGACGGCGCTGACCCAGGCGCCTCCCGCCAGCAGCCCTGCGATGACGTCCGAAGGATAGTGCACCCCCAGGTACACGCGCGACAAGGCGACGCCGCAGGCGAAGATGAGAGCGATCAGCGCGCACGCTATCCACGGAACCCGGGGTGCTCCCAGGGCGCGCGCGACGACGACGAGCGCGGCCACCACTCCCATGGAGCACATGGCGTGCCCGCTAGGAAACGAGAAGGACGTAGGTGCTGCCACCAGGTATTCGAACACCGCATCCGGGCGTGCACGCTGAAAAAAGAGCTTCAGTGTGGTGTTCAGCAACAACGCGCCGAGCGCGCAAACGGCCAAAAACATCGCTTCGCGGCGCTTCCGAAGCACGGCGAGCAACAGCACCACGGACGCGGCAAAGAAGGTCATGGCGCCGGCTCCGCCGAGCCACGTCAGCACGACCATGGGTTGATCGAGCTTGCCTCGCCATGCGGTGACGGCCCCAGCCACTGCCGCGTCGAAGGCGTCGAGCTCGCGTTCTTGCACCTCGCTCGCCAAGCGCACGAAGCCTGCCGTCGCGCCGACGGAAAGTGAAAGGCTCCAGGGGTGCCGCTTGACGAACGTCACCATTCTTTGCGGCAGACGATGCTCAGCCATCGGGACGTCTGATCTGGCTCCGCGCCGCGGGGCGCGCAATGCGGCCTACGGCCTCTCAGCACGCCGGGGCCGCTGGTGTGCTTCTTGCTCCCCTGCGGGCGGAGGCCACGCAACCATGAACGCAACACAGGGCAGACTCAGCGGTAAGAGGATCGCCGTGCTGGCGGCCGATGGGTTCGAATACCTCGAGCTGACGGGTCCTCGAAAGGCCCTCGAAGCGGCAGGCGGACAGGTCGACGTCGTGTCGCTGCACCCGGGCCGCATCCGCGGCATGAACCTGACGCAGCCCACGCGCACCGTGCGCGTCGATCGCGAGCTCGGCCAGGCCGACGCTGATGACTATGACGCACTGTTCGTGCCGGGTGGCTTCGTGGGCCCCGACTTGCTGCGACAAAGCCGGCTGGCGCGCAGCTTCGTGCGCGCTTTCGACATTGCCAACAAGCCGATTGCCAGCCTTTGCCACGGTCCTTGGTTGCTCGTCTCCGCCGGGCTGGTCGAGGGACGCCTGGTCGCCGCCTGGCCGGGTATTCGCGACGACGTCGTGCACGCGGGGGGCATCTGGCGTGATGAGCCCGTGGTCCGCGATCGCAACTGGGTGACGAGTCGCGGCCCGCAAGATCTGCACGCCTTCGTGCCCGCGATGAAGGAGCTGTTCGCGGCGACTGCCGGGAGCTTGGCCTTGGACCATGCGGCCGGCAATGGGAACACGCACGACGATGTAGCGTCCTCCCCCTCGCGCGACGAGCCACCCACGCTGGCGGTTGCTGGCGCCCGCTTATTGCCGGGTCCAACGCTTCGCACCTTGACGTTCGCCGCCGTTGGCACGGCTCTCGGTGCCTACGCCTACCGTCGAGCGGCGGCGCGCTGAGCGCTGCGCCGTGCGGCCGCGAGCTGGACGCGTCGGCCGCACGATCAACCAGTCGAGCGCGCGACACCAGTTGTGTGTGGCGCCAGCGCTCGGTCTGGCAGTTGTGCGCAGCCCGCTAGCAACGATTCAGCAAGAACCAGCCAACGATGAGCACCGGCGGAACACCAACTAACCAAGCCAGTCCGTATTTCATGGGCGTACCTTTCGGGTGCGTTCGGGTCTGCGACCACCGCCGCGTTGCAAACTACGCGCCGAGTGGATGACGTTGCGGCCGTTGCGGGTTTTATCAACCGGGGTAGGCTGACGATGCAGAACCAAACAGGAGGTTTGTAAATGACGGATGCAAAGAAGCCGGTGAAACGCCGCGACGCGACCGGGCACCTCGACCCGGCTTACGAGCGCGATCTGCTGGAGAAGGCTCGCGAGACACGCAACGAGGACGGCCTCGAAGCATCGGCTCGCGCTTTCATTCCCCGAGCTCGAACGGGCGAAGAGCTCGGCGAAACACGCGGCGAAGCTTTCATTCAGGCAGCCACCTCCGGTGAAGATCAGGACGCCGAGCGTCTGGACGACATCACGACCGCGGAAACCGGCGGACCCTTCGTGGTCACGGAGGCGCGCGACGAGTTCGCTGAGGGGACCGACGAGTCCAACACCGACGATGCTACGCGGGAACCGTTCCCCACCACGTCGAGCGGGCAGCGATAGTCATCAACTCGGACATCGTTTCCGGGTTGATGTAGGTCATAACCGTCAAAGCACTGAGGCTGGATGGGTCCATAGCGGGATGCGAGACCCTCACCCAAGTGGGAGTCTCGCAAATCCGAATCGCGTGTGACGGGCCGACGTATCAGTCGATCAGGCGGGCTTGTTGCGGGGTGGCTTGCGGCCGTCCGCCGCGGTGCCTGCGTCGTCCGGATCCGGCGTCTCCTGGGGGGGCCGCAGCGGCTCGGGCACGTTGCGCAGGTTGATGCGAACGCGGGTCCACGTTGTCGACCGTCCTCGCAGCGAGTCCACCAGTACGTCCGCTTTCTCGACGTGGCTGGCGGCCTGCGGGTGGCGCAGCTTCCAGCGTTCGAGCCCTGCGAGCGCGTCGGCTTGGCTCCACGCGCGCGCCACCACGATCAGTGGTTGCGAAGCCCGCCGCCGCCCCGTGGCCGCGGGTAGGGCGCCCGCTTGCGCTGCGTCGCTGCGCGTTGCTGGCGGGCGCTTCTCGGCGGAGCGGCGCTTGGAAGGCGCGACGCGCGCTGGCTCACCTGTGCGCTTGACGTGGTGAGGCGGCCAGGGCGCGTCCCCGAGGCCCGCTGACTCGTCCTGCCGCGCAAGCTCGAGCAACCCCTCCAGCGAGCCGACGTGCTCGTCGATCCCTGCATGGGGATCGCCAATTTCCGCAAAGCGCTGGGGTACGGTGAACACCGTGAAGCGTTCCGGCTCGCAGGCGGCGACTTCCTGCCAGTCGAGCGGCGTGGACACACGCGCGTCGGGGAGCGGCCGCACGGAATAGGCCGAAGCAGTGGTGCGGTCCTTTGCGTTTTGATTGTAATCGAGGAAGACGCCGTGGCGTTCCTCCTTCCACCACTTGCTCGTGGCAAGCTTGGGAACGCGGCGCTCGATTTCACGCGAAAGGGCCAACGCGGCACGGCGCACCTCGTCGAAGGTCCAGCGCGGCGCGATGCGCACCAGCACGTGAATACCTCTGGAGCCGCTCGTCTTTGGCCAACCGCGTAGGCCGAGCTCTTCCAGCAACCGCTTCACCTCGAGCGCCACCTGGCGCACGGCGTCGAACTCGACGCCGGGGCCAGGATCGAGGTCGACGCGCAGCTCGTCCGGGTGCTCCAGATCTCCAGAACGCACCGGATGCGGGTGCAGCTCCAGGCAGCCCAAGTTCGCGACCCAAGCCAGACCGGCGGCGTCGTCGACGGTCACCTCCTCGGCGGTCCGCCCCGAGGGGAACTTCAAGGTTACGGTTTGCAGCCAATCGGGGCGGGTAGAAGGTGCGCGCTTTTGATAAAACGCTTCGCCGCCTGCGCCGTTGACGAAGCGTTTGAGCACCAGCGGGCGCCCTCGAATGCCCCGCAGCGCTCCGTCCGCAACCGCGAGGTAGTAACGCACGACGTCGAGCTTCGTGAGCCCGGCGGCGGCGAAATAGAGCTTGCTCGGGTGCGTGATGCT
>DASQDA010000316.1:0-7878 GCA_035634435.1 Polyangiaceae bacterium | reverse complement strand
CAGCAGCAGCCGGGCTCCGAGAAGTCCCACGAATGGATCGAGCTACTTTATGATCACGCCGTGTTGGCCGAGGGCAGCCCGATCGAAGATCCTGCGGCCTTCGCGCGCAAGCTCACGGGGCTGATGACGCTGGCAGCGGAGCAACAGCTCAGCGCCACGCAGCCAGCACAGTAGCGGCGGACGCGTAGCTAGCTCGTGCGCCGCACGACACTGCGTAAATTGACGAGGGGCGTCTTTGTCTCCCTGCGGCAGTTCGCGGCGTGCGGCGTACAGCGTGCGCGCCTGTCCGGCGAACATGCGGTAGCTATGAACCCGCCTACTCTTGGGGGATTTCACGGCACGCATGAGTGGCGTGCCCCATCGTGCAACCCCTGGGTCAGGAGCAACTCAAACGCGTCGGGCTCTGCGGGTCGCAGCCGCCCCAGCCCGCCTTCCGTCTCGGGGTCAGCTTGCCCCGGGCGGGCCACGCAGACCACTGCTCGGGGTTGATAACGGCCGGTCCGCTGATGGAACGCTTTCTGCAAGCGAGCGCCATCGAGGTGACGGACATGCGAAAAAGTTTAATTAGTTGCTTATTGGTGTCGGCGGCAGCGTTCGCGTTCCCTGCGTGCGGCGACGACGATGATACCGACGACGGTCAGATCGGTGGCGCCGCTGGGGCCAACACGGGCGGCGGACAGACCACGGGCGGCACGAGCGGCGGCGGTGGTCGCGGCGGCACGGGCGGTGGCGGTCGCGGCGGCACGGGCGGTGGAACAGCCGGTGATGCAGGCGCCGGCGTTGGTGGCGGCGCAACCGGTGGTACGGACGGTGGTGCCGGTGCAGGTGGTACTGGAGCCGCGGGTGGCGCCATCGATGCTGGTGCCGGTGGCATCGGCGTGGGCGGCGCGGAAGGCGGAGTCGGCGGCGAGGCCGGTGAGATCGGCATCGGCGGCGAAGCAGGCGCGGATAGCGGCGTCGCCGGCGCCGGAGGCGGCGACAATCTGAGCGACGATCAGGTCATCCAGGTCGTGCGGACCGCAAACCTGGGTGAAATCGCGCAGGCGGAGGTCGCGCTCGAGCGTGCCGTTGACCCGGAAGTCCGAGCCTATGCCCAGGAAATGATCACGGATCACACCGCTGCCAATCAGATGGCCACGGCGCTAGCCATGGCTGAAGGTCTCACGCCGCGAGCGAGCGCGCTCAGCCGTGAGCTGACACAAGAATCGAACGCGATCGTCAACTGGCTCGAGATTACCCCGCTTCCCCTGTTCGATCGCTCCTACATGCAGTCGCAGGTAGAGGTTCACGCGGAGGTCCTCAGGATCATCGACGAGGTGTTGTTGCCTTCGGCGGCGGATCCGCAGCTCGATGAGTTCCTGGCCACGATGCGTACGGCCGTGGCTGCTCATCTAATGCATGCCCAGACCATCCTCGAGACCCTGGAGTAAGACGCAAGGCAGCGAGACCGCTCCGCGGGAGTAGCTTGCTGTGCGGCCGAAGATCCGCCAGGCGCGGGTCTTCGGCCGCAGTCACCTTGTCGAGCACCGCTAAACGAAAGAGCTCGGCTGACCGGTTGCTTCGAGCACCGACATCCAGAGCTCGTCGCGCGGGTCTACCTGTTTGCGACAGCGAATAGCTAGCGGCATTGGCACGTGCACGAAGCGCCCGTGCCAGCGGCCGATGAGCATCTCGGTGTTGCCAGCCATGGCAGCATGAACCGCGTTACGCGCCATGTTCCAGCAGTACACGCTGTCGGAAGGAGACGCCGGCACGCTGCGGATCGTGTAGCTCGGATCGATGTACTTCAGCGTGACCTCAGCGAGGCTCTTCTGGAAGTGGGCGGTGATGCGATCACGTAGAAAGCTGCCCACGTCTTTGAGTCGCGGATTGCCGCTCTTGTCGCTCTTGGCGGACTCCGGGTCATCGGCGATCAGCTCTTGCGCGGCGCCTTCCGCTACCACGATGACGGCGTGCCCCTCACGGGCCAGCACGCGCTCGAGGCAGTGAAAGACGCCACGCTCACCCTCGAGCGAGGCGGGAATCTCCGGAATCAGCACCAGATCGACGTCCGTGGAGGCCAGGGCAGCGTGACAGGCGACGAAGCCCGAGTGGCGCCCCATCAGCTTCACCAGGCCGATGCCATTGCGCGCGCAGGTTGCCTCGACGTGAGCACTGCGGATCGCTTCGACCGCCGATGAGAAGGCCGTCTCGAATCCGAAGCTGCGATCGATGAAGTGGATGTCATTGTCGATGGTCTTTGGCACGCCAACCACCGCGATCTTCAATCCGCGACGGGTAATCTCGCTGACGATCTGCATCGCCCCGCGGATGGTGCCATCGCCCCCCACGACGAAGAGAATGTCGATGCCGACTGCCTCGAGGCTGTCGACCACCTCGGCTGCGTCCTGCGAGCCGCGTGACGAGCCCAGAATGGTGCCGCCCTGATGGTGGATGTGGGCAACGGACTCGGGCGTGAGCGGGAGGGGCTGATGACCGAATCGCGAGATGAGGCCTTCGTAGCCGTATCGAAAGCCGAAGATGCGCTTGACCCCGTAACCGTTCGAGAGCTCCAGAACGATGCCGCGGATCACGTTGTTGAGCCCTGGGCAAAGCCCGCCACAGGTGACGATGCCCGCGCGGACCGTGCGCGGGTCGAAGAAGATCTTGTTCCGGGGCCCTGCGAGCTCGAACGCTGGCAGCGCGCTCAGCGGCTGCGACTGCGCCTCCAGATACGAGACGCAGTCATTGAGCAGCACCTTGTCGGCGGCGCCCACGAAATGCATCGCGGTGTCTCCCAGATGCCGCGCCACCGGGGAAAGCAGCGGGCAGCGCCCCAGAATGCGTATGGCAACGTCGCCGCTGCTGATGCCTCCCGGAACGCCGCTGCGAGCAGCGGGCGAAGGCTCCGCCGAGCCGCTCGCGGATGAGCGACCCTCTGCTAGCTCGGGCTGCGCCACTGAAACGCTCATCCGCAGCGGTTAGTATCCGCGCCAGTCAGTTTCCGAGAGCTTTCCGCTGGGAATATTCCAGGTGACGGCGCGTTGACGTGGAAGCTGCCTCTGCTAGCCGAAAACGCCACGAAAGAGGATTCAATCCTCGCGCTCTGCGCGCTCTCGACATTGACCTTCGCGCCTGCGACGAGACCTACGTGTACGATCTGGACGCGATGGCGGGCGGCAGGTGGAACGCTGGCGCAGGCGGCGATTCAGGCGCGGGCGGCGCGGAGGGCGGCGCCGCTGGGCATGGGCCCGACCAGGCAGGAGCCGCTCAAGGCGGAGCCGCTCAAGGCGGAGCCACGGACGGCGGCAGCGACGGGGAAGGGGGCGCGCCCCCTGGCACCCCTTGGGCCAGGGGGCGAGGGCGGCGCCCCACCCAGCGGCGGGGCAGACGGCACTGAAGACCACGCAGGCGCTGGCGCCGGCCCGCCTGTGGGCGGCCAGGCGGGGGAAGACGGGGCCGCGGCCACCCCGTGATCGCTCAGCGGCCGCCCATTCCGGTGGTGGAGATACCCTGGATGAAGGTGCGCTGTGCGAAGAAGAAGAGCATGACGATCGGCAGAATCAGCAGCACTGAGGCGGCCATCAGCAGGTGCCACTCGCTGCCGCCGTTCTGCGACTGATATTGCTGAAGGCCGAGCGCCATCGTGAACGTCTCCGGCTCGGTCAAGTAGATGAGCGGTCCGAGGAAGTCGTTCCACACGAACAAGAAATGGAACAAGGCCACCACCGACAGCGCCGGGCGGGCGAGCGGCAGCATGATGCGCCAGAAGATGGAAAACTCGGAACAGCCGTCGATCCGCGCCGCATCCGAGAGCTCACTCGGGATCGTCAAGAAAAATTGGCGCAACAGGAAGATATTGAAAGCGTTGCCAAAGAACGCAGGCACCCACAACGGGAGCAACGTCCCGATCCAGCCGAGCTCGCGGAACACGGCGTAGAGCGGGATCATGAGCACCGGGAAGGGGATCATCATCGTTGCGAGCGTGAGCTTGAAGAGCGACTCGCGACCCGGCCAGCGCAGGCGCGACAACCCATAGGCCACGAGCGCGCTCGAGAACACCGTTCCCACGACCCCGAGCACGGCCACCACCAGCGTGTTGCTCAAGTAGGTGAGGAAGGTCACCGTGCGCCCCCCGGATTGCCGCTTCGGTAGCCACGGCAGACTGCTCTTGCTGATTAGCTGGCCGAGCGGCAGCGCCTTGTCCTTTTCGACGGCCGTCAGGGCGCGGATGGCTTCGGGATAGTTCTCCCACAGCGGCCGCAGCTCGGAGCGAACCGCCTCCGGTGCAACGTAAAAGACGCGCGGCTCGGGACGCGTCTTCGACAAGAACCACTCGTGAACGACCACAAAGTGCCCCGGCACCCGCTGTACGAGGCGCGCAGCGTGGCGTTGCAGCTCGACGCGATCCGCTGCCTGCACCCGCACCGTTGCACGTTCGCCGTCGTAGTCGCCCGGAGCGACCAGCAGCGCCCGCCCCGCGTGTGGACCCGACTCGATCTTTACCAGGAGCTTGTCGCTTCCGACAGTCTGCGCCGGCGTGACGCTGATGCGTTCGCTGCCCACCTGGATGAAGCGCTGGCGTGGTAGCCACTCAGGAGGGATCTTACCGACCTGCTCGCGGGGCTGAAGCGATGTCGTCAGCAGCCAGGCGAGGGGAACGGCGAACAGCAGAGCCAGCACCAGGAGCGGCAGGTGCACCAGCGGGTGCGTACGAAGGAGTCGGTTGGGACTAGGCATTGCCGGTGCTAGCGGTCGTAGCTGACCCACTTCTTGGACAGGTGCGTCGCCAAAAACGTGAGGCTCAGGATCAAAACGAACAGCACGAACGCCATCGCGCACGCGTAGCCCATACGCAAATCCTGAAAGCCCACGTTGTAGAGCTGCAGCACGTAGAACAGCGTCGAGCGATCCGGGGCACCGGTTGCGTCGGTCATGATCAGGGCCTGAGCAAACACCTGGAAACCGCCGATCACCCCCATCACGACGTTGAAGTAAATCACTGGCGACAGCATCGGCAGGGTCACGTAGCGCAGGCGCGCGAAGAATCCGGCCCCATCGATGATGGCGGCCTCGTAGACGGCGAGTGGCACGTCCTGCAGACCGGCAATGAAGATGACCATCGCGTGGCCAGCTCCCCACGCGGCCATGAAGATCATGGCTAGCTTGGCCCAGGCAGGATCCGCCAACCAAGCAGGTGCGCCTAGCCCGAGGTTGCGCAGGAAGGTGTTGATGATGCCGCTTTCACCGTTGTACATCCACGTCCACAGAATGCTGCTGGCGACCACCGGCATCAGGGATGGGATGAAGAAGACCGTCCGGTAAAAGGCCAGGCCCTGGACCCGCGTGTTCAACAGCAGCGCTAGCGCTAGCGCGACGAAGATGCCGAGCAGCACCGAGCCCAGAGCGTAAACACTCGTGTTCCACAGGCTCTTCCAGAAGAGCTCGTCCTGCAGCAGCGCCAGATAGTTCTCGAGGCCGACGAACACGGGCGGCAGCAACACCGAGTAGCTGCAGAGCGAATAGTAGAACGCCGAAAGCAGGGGATACACCAGGAAGAGCCCAGCGCCGAGCAACCAGGGCGAGCAGAACAGCAGCCCATGCCGCAAGCTGATGCGCTCTCCGGGGGTCACCGTCGATTCCTCAGCTCGAGCGCGCGTCGCTCTCGCTCGATCGAGCGCTGCACGCGCGTGCGCACCGCGCCGAGCGCTTCACGCGGCGAGCTCGTGAGGTGTTGAATAGAGTCGGTGGCGCTGCTCAGGTCGCGCAGGTACTCGTTCCACACATTCACTTTGGGCACGCTGAACGCGCTCTCCGAAGCTGCAAGCTCACGAAACATCCGAATGTGAGGGTGCGGATGCTCGCGCCAGAAATCGGCGCTTACCTCCTTGAGCGGCGTGAACTTGCGATGCTCGAGGCACAGACGCTCCAGCACCTCGGGCGAGCTCACATAGCGGATGAACTCGAACGCCTCATCCGGGTGGCGCGAGTCCCTGGGGATCACCAGGATGTCCAGATCGCGGAGCGTGTGGCCGGCGAGCTGCGGACGGTCCTCGGGATGCGGAAAGGGACCCACGTTCCACTGCAGGCCAGGCGCATACTGCTGGATGAAGTTGAACATGAAAACGCCCTGCAGCTGCATCGCGATCTTACCCGAGAGGAATGGGTTTTGTGGGGTCGAGAACTTACCGAAGCCGGAGCGAAAGCGCTGCACTGCGCCGACCCCCAGCTTGCGCGCGTAAGAGCCGAACCATTCGTACCCGCGAACGTTGTCGGGCGTGTCGGTGCTCGCGTTGCCGTGCTCGTCGATCAGGCTTCCACCGAAGAAGCTGCCCCACACGTACGGCCACCAGATGGGATCGGTGGGCAGAAAGCCAGCCTGGAGCAGGCGCTTTCGCTCGGCGGGGACGTGCGGCAGGTAACCGCTCTCGATGCGCTTTTCTCCGCCAGGCAGGGTCACCTCCCAGCGCGTCAACCGCTCCGCGAAGGCGTCGAGCTCCTCGATCGTGCGGGGACCGACGTCCGGGTCGAGCCCCGCCTCCGCGAACAGGCGCCGGTTCCAGTGAAGCGCGATGGATGAAGGGGTCACAGGCAGCGCCCAAACCCGGTCGCGGTGCACGCCCATGTCGAAGTAGCGCTCCAGGTAGGCAGAGCGGCGGATTTGGGCTGCCTCGAGGCGCGGGGTGAGATCCGTGAGAGCGCCCTTGTCGGCATAGGTCGCCAGCAGGTAGCTATAGAATCCGGCGACGTCGGGCGGGTTCTTGCCCGCGATGGCCACCAGCAGCTTCTGCTCGATCTCGGAGACGGTGACGCGCTCGACCTGGATGGGTCGGTAGCTTGCATCGTGCGCGCCGCGTGCCCGTTCGCGCGCATTGAAGCGCTCGACCACGCGGTCCATGGCGGCTCCTTCGAAGCCCGTCCATTTCTCCCAGTAAATCACCCGGCGCACGCGCTCGTCTGGCGCGCGGCCGCAGCCGAGGAGCAGCAAAGCAAGGCTCAGCAGCAGGCACAGCGGGCGCGTTGCCCTGCGAAGCTCGCCTTGACCAAGGCTGCGCCCGCGCGGCTGGAGCCGGCGTTCGCGCTCAACGCGGGGGGGTGCCATCGCCGTCATCGCTGGGCGGCTCGTCGGCCCGAGCGCTGCTGTCGTTGTCGTTGCTCGAGGAGGCGGGAGCGGCGCGCTGCCGCAAACGCGTGAGCCGCTCCTGGATGGCGTGCTCGAGACCCTGCGCGCTCGGCTGGTAGAAACGCTTTCCTACCAGCGCATCGGGCAGATAGGTCTCGCCAGGAACGTAGCTTTCCGCGTGGTCGTGGGCGTACTGGTACTCCTTTCCGTAGCCCTCGCCCCGCATCAAGGGAGTCACTGCGTTGCGCAGCTTCAGCGGAACGGGCAAGGCCCCGTGCTGCTGAATCACGCTGCGCGCCGCCTCGATCGCACGTTTGACGGCGTTCGATTTGGGGCAGCACGCCAGGTAAAGGCAAGCGTGGGCGATGGGGTACACGCCCTCGGGCAGGCCCATGCGGCGGAACGCCGCGTCCGCCTGGACCGCTACGCTGAGCGCGCGCGGATCCGCGTTGCCGACGTCCTCGCTGGCAAAGATCAGCAAGCGCCGCAACAAGAAGGTCGGATCGTCGCCGGCGTCCAGCATGCGCAGCAACCAGTAGATGGCCGCATCCGGATCGCTGCCGCGCAGCGACTTGATCAGGGCGCTGATGACGTTGTAGTGCTCCTCGCCGCTCTTGTCGTAAAGTAGCGTGCGCTCCTCCGCGGCGCGCCGGACGACGTCGAGATCGAGCTTGCCGCCGTCGCCCGCCAGCGCGGCGGCGACCTCGAGCATGCCGAGAGCGCGGCGCGCGTCGCCGCGTGCCGCGTCGGCGATCGCCTCGAGGGCGTCGTCGTCG
>DASQDA010000315.1:0-4158 GCA_035634435.1 Polyangiaceae bacterium | reverse complement strand
CGACTACCGAGGTCCGAGCCTGGCCAACGATCAGGGAGTGATCGTCTCCAATGGGCGCCTTCACGATCGAATCGTGGAGCGACTCGCCGTGGCGCGCGGCAGCGAAGCTTGAACCATGCGCCCAAGCGCGGATGTCGTGATCGTCGGCGCGGGCATCATGGGCCTTTCAGTCGCCTACCATCTGGCGCGACTCGAGCCTCGTCGCTCGATCGTCGTGCTGGACGCTTCGTATCTCTGCAGCGGCGCCAGCGGGCGAAATGGCGGCGGCGTTCGTGCGCAGTGGGGCAATGAGCTCAGCGTGAATCTGATGCAGGAGAGCCTGGGTGAGTTCCGCTCATTCGCGCGCGAGCACCGCATCAACACGTGGTTTCGCCAGGGCGGGTACTTGTTCTTGGCGCGCGATGCCGACCGTGCGCGCGAGTTATCGCACAGCGTCGAGGTGCAGCGTCGCGCGGGCTTGGACACCGAGCTGTTGTCCCCGAGCGAAGCCAGGCTGGTCGTGCCGGAGCTCTGTACCGACGGCGTGGAGCTCTCGAGCTACAACCCCAAGGACGCGGTGGTTTTCCCCTGGCCGTTCGTGTGGGGGTACGCGGAGGGAGCGAAGGCACTCGGCGTCGAGCTCCACACGTTCACGCGCGTCGTCGACGTCGAGGTTACCGCGGGCTCGGTGAGCGCGGTGCAGACGGCTCGTGGGCGCATTGCGACGAGCGTGGTGGTAGCTGCGTGTGGCGCTCTCAGCCCTAGCCTCGCACGTCATGTCGGCATCGAGCTGCCGACGCGCCCGCATCGTCACGAGATCTGCGCAACGGAACCGCTGAAGCCTTGGCTTACCCCGCTGGTGGCGGATCTGACCGACGGATTGTATTTCTCACAGTCCACACGCGGCGAGATCGTCGGCGGCATTGCCAACGAACGGGTGCCGGAGGGTGCAAACCAAGGCTCCTCGACGCGGTTCCTGGCCCTCTACGCGCGCGCTCTGGTGGCGCGCTGCCCCCGGCTCGGCGCCGTGCGCGTGCTTCGACAATGGTCTGGGCTCTACGATGTCTCCGCCGACAAGAACCCGATCGTCGGGCCCGTGGAAGCGCCCTCCGGCTTCTACCTGGCCAGCGGTTTCGTCGGCTATGGCTTCATGATGGCGCCCGTTATCGGTAAGCGCCTGGCGCGAGCCATCGCGTTCGGGCAGAGCAGCGTCGAGCTCGAGACCTGGAGCCTGCGACGGTTTCGCGAGAAGCGCCTGCTCTCGAGCAGCATGGGCATCGGCTGACCATATGCCGCATTGCGTCATGACCCGCCCTGCACGTCCGGCGAATGGCCACGCGCGCGCCCGGCGTTATTGCGCGTGTGAAAACGCCCTTCCGTTGACAGCCTTGCCAGTAAAGGCGTACGTTCCGCTGGCACGGGAAATCTGGCTCAGCAACCGTTCCTGCGGATTGCCGAGCGCCGGAGCTCTCAGTGTGTTCAGGTCAACCGCTCGGGAGGAACCTCCAATGCTGCGCTCTACGCGAAGGCTTGCGTCGCTCATCGGCTCGCTGGTGCTCGGAACCGCCCTGCCCGTCACCACGACGGCAGTGGCCCTCACCCTCATGGTCGGCTGCAAGGACGAAAGTCAGCCAGAATACTGGGTCGAAAAGCTGGAGGACGCCGCTTGGCGCGCCCGCTCCATCAAGCGCCTGGACACGTTCTTCGAGGACGCCCTCACGCAGTCCAACAAGGACCTTCGAGCGGCGCCGGTGCAGGAGCTGATCAACAAGACGGTGGAGCCCCTCACGAAGGCTTACGTCGAATACGGCGACTCCTTGGACTCGAAGTCGCGTGTGACCTTGATCAAGATCCTGTCCGGCTACAAGGACAAGCGCGCGGAGCCCGCCTTCAAGAAGGCGTTCGACGACTTCGCGAAGATGCCGCGCACGGCCAAGGACGACCAGGACATTCGCTGGGCGGCGATCGCCGTCGGCGAAATGAAGCTCGAGTCCCTGGCAGGCCCCATGGTGGAGGCCTTCTCCAAGCTCCGTGCCAGCTCGATGCTCGGCGGCGTGACGTACAAGGATTACAACAGCGCCATGTTGCAGATCCAGTCCAAGTCGTGGACGGGTCCGCTGATCGCGAAGCTGCAGGCCGAGGTCGTTCGTCCCAAGGCCGGCATGGAAAAGGACGCGGTCGGCGACTACATGGATCAGCAGTTCTGGCAGACGACCGCAGCGTCGTTGCTCGGCAAGATCGGCGACCCCGCCGCGGTGCAGCCGCTGATCCGGGTCGTTCTCGATCCGCAGAAGGTCGACTTCCACTCGACGGCGGTCGTGGCGTTGATTCAACTCGGTAAGCCGGCGACCCAGGCGGCTGCCCGCCTGCTCGGCGGCGAGGACCAAGAGCTGACCGCCTTCTGCTTACAGAAGATCAAGGACGCCCAGGCGGGCGTGGAAGCGAAGGGCAAGCCCTGCGTGCAGACGGCAGCGATCATCATCGGCTCGGTGGGCAGCCAGGACGGCATTGCCCCGATGCTGCAGGTGCTGAACGCGGAGACGACCGACGAGGCAACGCGCGCGGTGGTCGCGCGCGAGCTGTCGAAGCTGCCCGCCACGCCGGAGTCCACTGCCGCCTTCAAGCGCGCCTACGAGAGCCTCTCACTCGAGACACAGATCCCGCCGGGCCAGCCTGCCCTGGAGGTTCTCACCGAGGCCGCAGGACAGTTCTACGATCCCAGCATGGTCGATTGGCTGCTCGGGCACGCGCAGGGCATCAATGGCGATGCCGACGATCGCAAGGCGCTGCAGCAGGTGGCAACGGTGACGGCCCTGAAGCTGGCGAAGCCGGAGCAGCTCCCCACGGTCCGGCGCGCGGTTGCGAGCTACGGCACGCAGCTGGAAAAGGGCCTGCTCGCGCAGGCGGAGAGTCTGCTGAAGGCCTGCGGAGACCGAGCGCCCTGCTACGTGGAAGCGATCCAGAAGCCCGAGAATCAGAAGCCCGCGACGCAGTTCACGGCCATCAAGGCCGGCTACATGGCAGGCATTCTTGGCAACGAGCAGACCCGCGACGAGATCGTGGACCGCTTGGACGGCGTCGAGAACGCAGCGGCTCGCTTCGTCGCCGCACAAGCCATCGACCATCTCTCGCCGAAGGGCGCGAAGGCGGCAGTGACCAAGATGGAAGCCATCATCGACAAGAACGCCAAGTCCCCGGACCGCGACAAAGCAATGGGTGACGCCCCTCTGCGCCAGGTGATGTTTCGCGTGGCTTCGCGGAGCTGAAGCCGGACGCCGCCAACTCGCCAAAGCACGGATGCGCTGAGCCGATGCTGCGGCCCTGCAAAGGGTCGCAGCATTTCAACCACGGCCGCCAGATGTCCCGGTTAATCTTTGGCATACTGCGGCAATGGCGAGCCTCACGATAGAAGTGCTCAGTGGCGTCTCGGCCGGCCGCGTCTTCGAGTCGGACGCCGATCTGATTCGCGTCGGGCGAGCGCCCGGAAGCGACCTGGAGCTGCCCGAGCCACACGTTTCTGCCGAGCACGCGCGCCTGTTGGTAGGGACGGCCGAGGTGGTGCTCGAAGATCTGGAGAGCACCAACGGCACCTGGGTCGAGCGGGAGGGCACGCGCTTCCATCTGAGCAGCCAGGCGGCTCGCTGCATTCTGGCGGACGGCGACGTGCTCGAGCTCGGCGGTCGAGGTGCCGAGGGCACCCGCCTGCGTTTGCGCGTGCAGCCGGACCGGGAACGGGGGCAGCTCCTCGAGCTCCGGCCGATGGCGGAGCTCGGGAACGATACGCGTGGGGTGGTCGACGCGGAGCGCTTGCGAGCGCTCATCGAAGCTCTGCAACGCATCGGAGCTGCTGGCACGCTGCAAGAGGCAGCAGGAGCACTGGCAGCAGCCGCGCTCGACCTGGTTCCGCGTGCGACCCACGCCGCCGTGATGCTCCGCGACGACGCTGTCGCGCCAAGCGAAACGGTGACCCACGGACAAGTCCCGGTGGCGTTCCGCGTACGCTCGGGCGACCAGGTGCTCACTCCGGGTGAGCCATTCGTCGTACCCCGCAGCATCGTGCGCAAGGTGGTGCGCGAGCGGGCTCGCGTCGTGATCGCCGATGCTCCCAGCGAGGCCATGAGCTCGGAGTCGCTGCTCGGTGCCAGCATCTACAGCACCATCGGTACGCCCTTGTTCAAG
>DASQDA010000314.1:0-1596 GCA_035634435.1 Polyangiaceae bacterium | reverse complement strand
GCGCGCTCCAGGCGCGGCCACTCCGAGTCGATGATCGAGAACCAGGCTGTGTCGCGGCTTCTCTGTTTGTAAACGGTGGCCTGCCGAAACACTCCCTCTAAACGGAACCCGAGCCGCTCGGCAGCTGCTCGGGACGGCGCGTTCAAGGCGTCGCATTTCCACTCGTATCGTCGATAGCCGAGCTCGAAGGCCTGCTTCAGGGGCAGGTCCAGCGCTTCTGTCGCGGCGCGGGTCCGCTGCAAGAGTGGTGAGTAGTTGAGGTGGCCAATTTCGATCGAGCCACTCTCGCTCAGGATGCGCAGGTAGGCGCAAATGCCGACTGCTCGCCCCTCCTCGCGCTCTAAAATTGCGAAAAATTGCGTGTCGTCGCGCGCTGCGGCCGTCAGCAGCCAATCCCAATAGGCGCTCTTCGTCTCGAAAGGACCGTAAGGCAGATACGTGAAGTTCTTCCCTTGCGAGTCGCGGGCGTTGGCGTCGAAGAGCTCGTGTCCGTGGCGCTCGGGATCGAGCGGCTCCAACCGGCAGTAAGCGCCGTGCAGCGCGTGCCGTGAGGGCGCTGGGGGCGGCGACCACGACGGAAGCGCAGGACCGATCGGCTGGCCCAGATGGTTGTGTGCGGTGCGCATCACCGCCACCATGCAGCACTCTGCCCCGCGCCGCAACCACTGGAGCGGGTACGGGACCTCTACCGGAGAACGCGCGCGAGCTTGAGCAGGCTGCTGCTGAAAGTGATGCGTTCGGCAGCTGCAACTCGGAGGTTTACGACCATCTGATATTTGCCAGCTTCAGGGAATACCCCAAAGGTCATGTTTTGCTCGACATAGGACAGCACCGTCCCAACCGTGAGGATGCGGTGCGCGCGGGAAACCCGCGCGATCTCGGCCGACTCTTGCGACAAGCCCGAACAGACGACGAACACGGCTACGTCACCTGCGGCGTTCTTGCCGACGCCTTCTGAAGTAAAAGGGATGACTCTCAGAGTGACGCTACGGTCCCGAATCTTGACGTTGGACAGAGCTGCGAAGCCGTCTCGCCACTCACGGGCACAGCGTTCCGAGTTTGCGTCCTGTGCTTTGTGAATGACGGTGATGCCGATCGGGCGATTGCCCACGCGCTCGTCCAAGCTGCGCTCGAAAGCGAGCGCGCGTGAAACGATCGCGGCCTCGCGTTCGACCGGGGAGGCGGGCGCGGGCTGCGCGACGGTCGCGACCAGTAGCAATGCGGTTCGAAGAGCGCGGACCCAAGGAACGTGGAGCAACGGGTTGGAGCGCCTCATTCGGAAGCGTACTCCAATCCGAGCACCACCCTGCTGCCGAGCGGCGCCGCGCCGGGGAGCGGTGACTCGATCAGCTGGCTGGGAAACTGAGTGGCGCCCCGAAGCGACAGCCACAAGGGCTGCCCGGTGAGTAGCTCGTATTCCACCGAGGCGTCGAGGTACGCGGCGCCGTCGATGTCGGCGGAGAGAATCCGCGGCGGGATGCCGGCCCGCACGGAGTAACTACGGCTCGATACGTACAGCCCGCCGATGCCATAGCCGAGGCGCTCGTCCTAGAGCTTACCCACGTGCTGCAACCCCCCCGTGAGCGCCGCATTTTG
>DASQDA010000313.1:0-3858 GCA_035634435.1 Polyangiaceae bacterium | reverse complement strand
AGTGAGCAGGATCTCGCCAGCAGCAATCAAGCATTGCGCTGCGACCCTCGTTTCGCGCGCCCATCCCTCAGGACTTCCTCACCATGCTTCGACACATCTCGCCCATCGCCCTCCTCGTTCCCCTTTGCTTCATGCCGGTCGCGTGTGCCGATGCAGACAACTCTTCGGACGCCAGCAATCAAAGCGGCAGCGGCGGACGCAGCACGAACGGCGGCCGCAATAGTTCCGCTGGCGATACCGCCCTCGGAGGCAACGAGGCCGCCGGTGGCAACGACGCGGCCGGCGGCAACACGGCAGCGGGCGCGGACAATGGGGCCGCGGGTGCCGATTCGGAGGTCGAAAGCCGCGGCCCGGCGCCGGTGCTCCTGCGGTCGGCCGCCAACTACGCGGTGCTGGCTAAATCGGCGGTGTCCAACGTGCCAAGCTCCGCGGTCACCGGCAATCTTGGACTGAGCCCAGCCGCCGCCACTTACGTGACCGGATTTGGTCTCACCAAGGCCGGCACGCACTGGACCTCCCCTCAAGTCATCGGGCGGGTCTTCGCGGCTGACAACACGCCCCCTACCCCCGTGAACCTGACCACCGCGGTGGCGGACATGCAGACGGCCTACACCGACGCTGCGACAAGACCAACCCCGGACTTCCGCGACCTCGGCGCCGGAGCCATTGGCGGGCTGGTGCTCGAACCCGGGCTGTATAAATGGACTACCGGCGTCACCATTGCTTCCGACGTGACCCTGGAGGGCGCTGCCAATGACGTCTGGATCTTTCAAGTCGCTGGTGATCTCAAGCTGAGCGCCGCCAAGGCCATGACACTCGAGGGCGGTGCCCGTGCGAAGAACGTTGTGTGGCAGGTCGCGGGGTTCGTCGACCTGGGCACGACCTCGCACGCCGAGGGCATCGTGCTAGCCAAGACGGCCATTCACTTGAAGACCGGCGCGTCCATCAACGGACGCTTGTTCGCGCAAACGGCAGTGGACCTCGCCGCAAGCACGGTGACGGAGCCCGCGCCCTAAGCCAGCGCAAGCGCCGGGTCTCGGCGACGCACGTTCTCCCGACAATTGCAGGGGTGAGCTTCTGTACGACGCGGCAGCAGCCGCAGCTCACGAAAGTGAAAAATACGGCTGCGGCGGGCATTGATCGGGGGAATGCGCCGCCCCCGCCAGCGGTTGTGAGCCAAGACAACGATGGTGTGACGGCAGGAGACAGCGCCATGCAAGTTCCGGGCAGGCAGGGATTGTTCAAATACTTGGCGGCCGTGTCCATCGCCGTCGGTTGCGGCGCGATGCTGCCGCTGCCTCGTTTGCTGAGCATTCGAGGCGAGCTCGTGGAGGACGTGGTGGAAGCCGTGGGCGATAAGAAGGAGCCCGGCTGGCGCAAGGAGGACCAGAAACGTGTGCTGCTGCTGCTCGCGAACGACCCGCGCGGCACCGTCCGGGCGCGCGTGGCTCGAGCCGCGACCGTGCTCATGCCGGAGTGGACGGACGACGCGCAGCGGGTGCTGCTGCAGCTGGCGCGCGATGAATCCGCCGGCGTGCGTGCCGCCGCGGAACAAGGATTCGAGGTTTTGCTCGAGCGAGCGAGCCCGGTCGCGCGAGTGGAGATCGTGTGCCGCGGCAGCGTGTCCGAGCACGCACGAGAACGGCTGGCGGTCGCCAAGGCGCTCTGCTCGGCCACGCCGGTGATGGTCGCGGACCTCGTCATCGAGGAGCTCTCACGCGACGTCGACGTCGGCGTCCGGCTCGCGGCTTTGCAGGCCGCGCAGCATCGCTTTGCGGATAATCCTAAGGCTTATCGCGCAATCGCACAGCAGCGGATGGAAGAAGATCCGAAGCGTCGCGTGCGCCACGCTGCCCAGCGGTTCCTGCAGCAGCTTGCGTGAGCTGAGCGGCGCGCTGGTCACCTGCCCTCCCCTCAGCGCCCGCGGGCTCGTCGCCTACGTCGCCGTGCGCGACGCTCAAGCGCGAGCTTTCCGCGGGTTTGGCGATGCTCGCGTAGCGTTTCCACCAGAGACCTGCTCGCTCTGCGCTCCAGGTGTGCTCGAAGCGCAACGCGCTCAGCGATTCCATCAGCTCACGCGCGCTCTGCGGCCGTCGATTCGGATTCTTTTCGAGGCACTTGAGCACCAGCGCTTCCAGCCCTTGGTGCAAGCTCTTGTCGATACGCCGGGTAGGCGCGATCGGCTTCTGATGTGCATGCATCACCAGCATGTCGTGTCGAGTCGCGGCTTCGAACACGCGTTTTCCGGTGAGCAGCCAGTAGCCCACACAACCCAGCGCGTAGATGTCGGCGCGGGCGTCGACCGGCGTCTGGAAGCGCACCATCTCTGGCGCCATTACCGAAGGCGTACCGACCAGCCGCTTGTCATCCTCGAGCTCCTCGGGCGTTGGGTGCCGATCGAGCACGAGGCCGAAATCGAGGACCTTCACGAAGTCGTAGTCACCCCCAATCCAGCAGGCAAACATGTTCGCAGGCTTCACGTCGCGGTGCACGAAGCTGCGTTCATGCGCCTCCTGCAACGAGTGGCAGGCCTGCGCCATCAGATACGCCACGCGTTCGGAGGGTTGAGCGCCGAAGCGCTCGACCATTGATTGCAGGTCGATGCCGTCCAGCAGCTCCATGACGTAGTAGAACGCGCCCTCGCGGGTTATCCCGAAGTCGTAGACCTGGATGGTGTGCGGCGAGCTGAGCGAGGCCGTTGCGCGAGCTTCACGGGTGAAGAGCCGCAATAGTCGCTCCGAGTCGACCGGCCCATGGCTGGCAAGCACCTCGGGGCGGATCAGCTTAACGGCGGCCGGGCGCGCCAGCATCAGGTGCTCGGCTCGCCATACCTCGGCCATGCCCCCGACCCCCAGACGCTCGACAAGGCGGTAGCTGCCCACCTCCCGCGCCTTGACGATGCCCTGGTTGAGCTGGTGCACGACGCGCGAAATCTGATGGGCGACCAGAGCAGCCAGCAACGGCGAAGTGAGCAACAGCGCGATCTCTGCCGCGGAATAGCGGGAGTGCGCTTGCTTGAGGAAGAGGGCCAGTGGGTCCATTGCGGCGGCCCCGAGCGAGACGATCAACGACTTCAGAGGTACCGCGGGAATCAGCGCCCCGAAGGCCACTATGGGAATGACGATGGGCGAGACTTGCCGCACCAGGTCGCCCGTCGAGGCCGTCGCGGTGTGACGCAGGAAAGACAGCGCGAGGCACAACAAGAACAGATATAGATAGCCGAGGTCCGTGACGAACTGCGGGCGCAGGCGCCGGATGCGCGTGACGCTGAAGAGCGCGCAGCTCAACACGAATGCAGCAGCCAGGGGGCGTAACGTGCCCGGCAGCGTGTCGCCCACGAACGTGGTCCCGCGAGGCGCGAGCAGCAGTACGGCCAGCGCGTACACCGCCAGCAACAGTCCGCTGAAGATCGCAATCTTGCCCAGCCGCTCGACCGAGGCGTGGACCAGATCCGCATGGAGCTCGCGATTGGCAGCAGCCCGAACCGCCTCGGCGGGATCCCACACGCTCACATCGACGACGCTTGTGCGCCGCTGTCGTTCGCTCTCGGCCTCAGCAGTGCTGGGCGCCGGCAGCACGCGTTCCAAGGCGGGCGAAAGATTGCTTGCCCTGGGGTCGGAAACCGGCGGCGTCACACGAGAAGCATAGGGCAGGCTCGGCAAGGGCGCTCAAAGTTGCTTCTGACGCCCGTTTTGAGACGTCTTTGTTTCGCCTGGTGCCGCACGAGAAAGAAGGCGGACACTTTTCTGAAACACTCAGCCGACAAATATGGCGGAGCTCGCCAGGAGCCGGGGAGCACCCCCCTCAGGACCAACTCGGCAATCCCCCAGACAGGCAAGGTGTCTCAGTCATGAAGAC
>DASQDA010000312.1:0-3903 GCA_035634435.1 Polyangiaceae bacterium | reverse complement strand
GCCCTAATAAGGGAGCTGGATCGATGGGCGGGTCGATCGGGGGATCGATCGGGGGGTCGATTGGCGGATCGATGGGGGGGATGATGGGATCGCCACCGGCACCCGCGCTCTCGCCCCCCGCGCCAGCGCTGAGGGTTCCTCCCACGCCGCCGCCGCCGCCGAGGCCGCCTTCGCCGCCGAGACCCGCGCTTCCCGCGTCACCACCGGCGCCGGCGCCGAAGCCACCCGCACCCGCGTCGCCGGCGAAGCCGCCGCCGCCCAGGCCACCGCCGCCTCCTGTTCCGGCATCGCCGGAGACGCCGCCCTGTCCCGCTTGCGCGGGAGCGCCGGCTTCGCCGCCAATTCCAGCTTCGTTGCCGGCGCCGTTGCCCGCACCACCGGGTTGGTTGCCGCCGCCGCCACCACCGGTACCGCCGGTGCCACCCTGAACGGTGCCCTCCTCGGGAATGAGGCTGCGATCCACGTCAGTGATGAGCGTGCAGCTTGCGATGAGCGCCAAGCCAATGGCGGAGGAAAGGAACACAAGGTGGCGTGAATTACTGGAACGAAGCATGGCGGCCGTGCCTTGGAAGGTGGAAGCGGCCTGCATCTTGCTCTAGGGATGGGGGCCAGCGCAAGGGGTGGCGAAAACCATCGCAGTTTTGCGGCGCTGGTAGCTCCGCATCGGCGATGCGTCAGGCTTTTCTCCGCCGCGCGCGTCGGTTTTGCGGCATGACGGCAGCATGCTGGCGTCGGGTCCTCCTTGCACCGTGCACCTCGTGGACGGCACCTACGAGCTCTTCCGGGCTTACTTCGCCGTGCCGAGCCAGCGGACGGCCAATGGCGGCGAAATTGGCGCCACACGCGGGCTGATTCAGACGCTGCTCGCGCTGCTCGAGAAGGCGGAGGTCACGCACATCGCGTGCGCGTTCGATCACGTGATCGAGTCCTTTCGCAACCGTCTCTTCGAGGGCTACAAGACGGGCGTCGGGTTGCCAGACGAGCTCACCTCGCAGTTTACGCTGGCAGAGCAGGCCTCGGCCGCGCTCGGCATCGTGACCTGGCCGATGGTCGAGTACGAAGCCGACGACGCGCTGGCGACGGCAGCCGCCAGGTTCGAGAACGACGCGCGTGTCGGGAAAATCGTCATCTGCTCGCCGGACAAGGATCTGCTGCAGTGTGTGCGGCACGACCGCGTGGTGTGCTGGGATCGCCAGCGCGATCGTCGCTACGACGAGGCCGGAGTGGTGGAAAAGCTCGGCGTCAGTCCGAGGCTGGTGCCGGATTTTCTGGCGTTGGTGGGGGACAGCGCCGACGGTATTCCGGGCATCCGACGCTGGGGAAAGTCGAGCGCCGCACGCGTGCTGATGGCGCATGGCTCGCTCGAGGCGATCCCCAGCGCCGTCAGCGAGCTTCGCACCAACGTGCGCGGCGCCGACGCGCTCTTGGCGGAGCTGGCGGCGCAGCGCGCGGAAGCCGCGCTTTACAAGCGGCTTGCGACGCTGGCGACTGACGTGCCGCTGGCGGAGGGTCTCGAGGAGCTCGCTTACCGCGGGGCGCGGCGCCCAGCTTTCGAGGCGCTGTGCGAGCGGCTGGAGGCTCCGCGGCTGATCGAGCGAGTGAGCCGGTGGGCTAGCGAGAGTTGATGTACTACGCTGGCAGCGATGAAGCTTGCGCTTGCTCCAGTAGGTGAGCCCAAAACTCGGGCCCGGGTCGCTACGAGTCGCAAACGAGCCAAGCGCGCAGTGAAGGCACTGGTCGCTCTGGGCTTGGCTTTGCTGCCCGCGGTAGCGCACGCGCAGAACGACAGCGGTCTGTCCACGGGTGGGCTCGAGCCGCCGCCGGCAATCGAGAACGCACCCACCGAAGAGGCGCCCAGCGACACCGAACGCGAGCTCTTGCGGGCCGAGCGCGAGGACGCAGGGCGAGGTCTGAGCTTTTTCTGGGTCAACGGTGAGGCGGGTTACCAGTTCCTCGGCTTGCAGACCTTCCACGCGGGCGACCTCGTCGACGGAGCGCTCGTCGACGCGAGCCAGAGCGGGCTGGTCGTTGGCGCCGGCGCGGGTGTGCGCCTGATCGTGTTCACCATCGGCGCGCGCTTTCGTCTCGGCAATTTCGAAGACTACAAGCTCTGGACCTTGAACGCGGAGGTCGGCATGCGCATCCCGCTTGGCGCGCTCGAGCCTTACTTCACCTTCGGCGGCGGTTATGCCTCGCTGGGCTCGATAGACTCCGCGAGCGTCGAGGGGCTGGTGAATGCCGGGCTCGACGCTGGGCAGGTGAACGTGCGCGGGGTCAATCTGCGCGGAGGTGTCGGTCTCGACTACTATCTTGCCAGCACGCTCTCGGTGGGCGCCAATCTGAGCGGCGATCTATTGTTCCTCGGGCGTTCGAAGGTCGCGTCCGTGCCCGGCGGCGGGGCGGGCACGCCGGACGAAGCGGCGGCCGCCCAGGTATACGCAGAAGACGGGTCAAGCGTAGGGGGTGCGGCGGCGCTCACGGCGCTGGTCGGTCTTCATTTCTGAGACGCCGTTGCGAGCTCTTCTTGCGCTGCTGGTTGCCGCGGCCGCTTTAGGCAGCGGCTTTATCTTGTGGCGACGCACCCGGCGCCTCGGTCCGGTGTCGCGGCGCCTGTCCGCTTACTGCGTGATGGTCGGCGCGCTCGCGGCGTTGGTGACGCTTTACAGCGAGCAGGTCGTGCTTGGCTGGGCAGGGCTCGACTTCGACGTCCGCACTGCCGGCGCGGCCGGCGCCCTGATGGCGACGTTCTTGCTGGCTGCTCCGCTCGAGGAGGCCGCCAAGGTGCTGGTGGTGTGGCCGCTGTACCGCACGCGTCGCATCGACAGCGCGCGACTCGGTCTGTGTTACGCGGCGCTGAGCGGGGCGGGCTTTGCTGCGGCCGACGCGGTGTGGCGGATGCTGAGCTCCGACGCGGCGGGGCCCACCGCGGGCAGGGCGCTGCTCGGTAGCGCGGCGCACCTGTTCTTTGCCGGCGCGTGGGGCTATGCGTTGGGCGCAGGGCGTGGTCGCGGTCAGGCGCGCTGGTTTGGGACCACGTGGTGCGCGGCGGTCGTGTTGCACGGGCTGTTCACGCACATACTCTGGGGTCGCGGCCCCGGGTACCTGGCAGCCACCCTGCCGCTCCTTGGGTTCATGGCGCTCGGCGCCTGGTACGCCTTGCGCGAGCTCGCTCCCGACCCCCACGCGGGCAATCACGTTCTCGATCCGCCAACCATGGGTGAGGTGCGCGAAGCGCTGCGCTCGAACGAGCGCCCGGTGATGGTGTGGTGGGTGGTGGCGGGCGCCTTCGTCACGCTGGGGCTCGTGCTCACCATGGCGGGGGCGAGCGTGCTCTTGGGTCGCTCGATGGGCATCGACTTCGCTTTGGCGGATGAAGCCGACGTGCGTTCGGCCGGCCCTTTGCTGCTACTCGGCAGCGGCGTCTTGCTCGCTTTTCCGTTTGCGGGCTACCTGGTCGCTCGGGCCAGCGCCGCGCCCACGCTGCTCGAGCCTGCGCTGGCCACCCTCATCGCGCTCGCGGTGCTGGTGGCGCTGCTGGCGTTCACGGCGCCCATCGCCGTGTTGTTCGTGCTGGCGGTCGCCCCGGTGGCCGTGGGCTTTGCGTGCGGCGGTGCCTGGATCGGGTTGGAGCACTGAGCGAAGCTGCTCACGAACTACTTTCCGGACCGTGCAACCCGCTTCACTTCACGCTGCGGCCACCAGCTTTGCACGAGGTCGGGCGCTAATAGCCGGCTTGCAACTTCGCCCCGAACGGGGTTGCAAGCAATGGATCGGGCGCAATGCGGGGCAGCTCGAGGGCGGGGTCAGGAGCCGCGTCGGCGGCCAGGAAGCGGCTCAGATCGAAGGCGACGAAGGCGCCGAGCAGGTGCGGAGCCAGGCTCACCCACAAGACGCGCTCGCGCG
>DASQDA010000311.1:0-3937 GCA_035634435.1 Polyangiaceae bacterium | reverse complement strand
CTTCCAGATCATCAGCCTGTTCGACGAATTCACGGCAATGGAGAACGTGCTGCTGGCGCTGCCCGAGATGCGTAATCAGGGCTTCAACGTCCTGCGCGACGTCGGTCGAGACAGAGCCAGCATCGACAACGCCCTGGGCGTGCTGGAGCTCGTGGGTTTGGCCGCGCACGCCGACACGCGCTCGGCAAGCCTCTCGTACGGGGAACGCCGGGCGCTCGAGATCGCAGTCGCGCTGGCAGTGCGCCCCCGCCTCTTGTTCCTCGATGAGCCCACGCAAGGCATGGGCGCGAGCGGTAGGCAGCGCTTGCATGAGCTCATCCTGCAGCTCAAGCGCCACTTTACCATCGTGATGATCGAGCACGACATGCAGTTCTTGTTCTCGCTGGCTGACGTCGTCTCCGTCATTCACTGGGGACAGGTGATCGCACAGGGCACGCCCGCGCAGCTACAAGCCGACCCCTGGGTGCAGCGCTCGAACGTCGGAATGCAGGCGCATGCTTGAGATTCAGCAGATTGACACCTACTACGGCGAGACGCAGGCGCTCTTCGGTGCGTCTTTGCGCGTCGAGCGTGGCGAGGCCGTGGCGTTGCTGGGCCCCAATGGAGCCGGGAAGACGACCGCGCTGCGCTCCATCCTGGGCCTGACGCCGGCCCGACGGGGTGCGGTCCGCTGGATGGGCAAGGACATCAGCCACAGCCCCACCCACGAGATCGCCTGTGCCGGCATTGCCTGGGTGCCCGACGACCGCCGCATCTTCCCCTCGCTGAAGGTGAAGACGAATCTGGCGCTCGGCAAGAAGAAGACGGCGTATCGGAGCTGGAGCGAAAAGCAGGTGTTCGAGCTCTTCCCCGCCCTCGAATACCTGCTCGACAGGGACTGCGAGAACCTGTCCGGCGGCGAGATGCAGATGGTGGCCATCGGCCGGGCGCTGCTGGGTGGCCCCGGGCTCATTCTGCTCGACGAGCCGTCGCAAGGCTTGGCTCCCAAGCTCGTGGCGGACGTCATGAAAACGATCGCGCGTTTGCGCAGCGAGAACATCGGAGTCCTGGTGGTGGAGCAAAACGTGCGCAGCGTTCTTGCGGTGTGCGACCGTGCGTACGTGCTTCGGCACGGACGCGTCGTGCATGAAGCGCGAGCCGCGGATCTGCTGGCCGACGAGACCTCCAGAACGAGCCTGCTCGGAGGCGGTTGAACATGACGTACTTGCTAGATGTGCAGAACGTTCAGAAGGTGTACACGCGTGGGCTATTCAGTCGCAAGACGACTTTCAGCTTGAGCGCGAGCTTCAGCGTGCCTCGCCCCGAGATCATCGGCGTCCTCGGCCCCAACGGTTCCGGCAAGACCACCTTGTTCGAGCTGCTCTCCGGCAGCAACGTCCCCACCAGCGGCAAGGTGGTCTGCGCAGGGCAAGACATCCAACGCGTGAAGTACGACCAGCGTGACCGGCTGGCGATCCACTATCACCAGTCGTATCAGGTCAGAAGCGTGAAAAAGACGCTGCCCGCGTTCATGCTCGACCCGACGACTTCAGTCTACCCCTTGGTGCACATCTTCGACGAGCCGCAGTTCAGCACCCAGGACGGCTACATCGGCTTCATGCTGAACTTCTTTCGTCAGCTGAGGCAGTCTGGGCGCGTGGTGTTCCTTTGCGTGCATCCCTGCGAAAGCTTCCACTTGGACATCTTGCGCCAGAACTGCGAGCGCTACCTGTTCGTCTCCAAGGGCAAGGTCAGCGAGCTACCGGACTGGGAGAGCTTATCGGCGCATCCGGGGGTCGACGAGTATTTGACGCTTGCCAACGGGCAGCGATGAACCACCCCCAAAGGCGAAGAGGAGCGAAGTGAAATACGATTCGGAGCAACCGCGGCGGACCGCGCTGGTAACTGGCGCGGGTGGCGCGTTGGGTATGGCCATCACCAAGGCGCTACTGAAGGCCGGGCAGCGCGTCGTCATCGCCGACAGCAACGGCGCGGCGCTGGAGGAGCTAAAGGCTGGCCTCGATGGTGAGGTGTTGTCGCTCGTGTTCGACGTCAGCTCCGAAGCCGACGTGCAGCAGGCTTCGGACAAGGTCGCCCGCGAGTGGGGCAACGTGGACATCCTGGTCAACAACGCCGGCGTCCTGTCGAACAACAAGATCGCGGAGACAACGCCGGAGGAGTGGCGACGGATTCACGCCATCAACCTGGACGGTCCCTTCCTTTTGTGTCGCCGCTGGGTTCCCGCCATGCGCGCTCAACGTTGGGGACGCATCATCAACATGTGCTCACTGGCGATGAAGACGGGCGGACTGACGGCGGGCACGGCCTACACCACCACCAAGGGCGCGCTCGGCGCTTTGACCTTGTCTCTGGCGCGTGAGCTCGCGCCGCATGGCGTCACGGCCAACGCCATCGCACCGGCGTACGTAAAGACCAAGATGATCACCGAGCAGCTGACCGATGAGCAGCGCGAGCAGGTGCTGCGCGGCATCCCGGTCGGGCGCTTCTGCGAAGTGGAAGAGGTCGCTCACGCGGTGGTCTTCCTGAGCTCCGAGCTGTCGGGCTTCATCACCGGCGAAATCCTCGACATCAACGGCGGCCTGCACCTCGACTGAGCAACAGCATGTCCCAATCCGTGACTCCCAGTCCGCACGCACCCGACCCCACGGGCCTGCATTCACTACGAGGTAAGGTGGCCTACGTCCCCGGCGGCGCCGGCGGGCTCGGCGAGGCCATTGCCCGTGGTCTGGCCGCGCTGGACGCCCGCGTCGTCGTCGGTGATCGCGACGCCACCAAGCTTGGCAAGCTCGTCGACAGCCTGCGCGCGGAAGGCCGAGAGGCGCAGGGCGTGCGCTTCGATGCCAGCTCCGTGGAGGACCTCCGTCGCTCGGTAGACGCTGTGTGTGATCACTACGGCGGCTGCGACATCCTGGTCAACTGCGTCGGCATCCACATCGAAGAGAGCGTGCTGGAGGTCACCGAGGCTGTTTACGACCAGGTGCTGTCGATCAACCTCAAAGCGGGCATGTTTCTGGGACAAGCCGTGGCACGGCGCCAGGTAGCCGCGCGTAAAGGCGGCAAACAGGTGCATCTGCTGTCGGTGCGCTCGCAGCTGGGTCTGCGCGGCAAGGGGTACTCGGCCTACGCATCGAGCAAGGGCGGATTGCTCATGATCGTCAAGCAGCACGCGAGCGAGCTTGCGCCGCATGGCATCAACGTTAACGGCGTTGCCCCCACCTTCGTTTACACGGACATGATTCGTCATGTCGTCGAGGATCCAAGCTTCCAGAAGAACGTCATCGATCGCATTCCCCTGGGGCGAATCGCCGATCCCAAGGATGTCGTCGGACCGGTGCAGTTCTTCTGCCTTCCCGCGTCGGACTTCGTAACGGGTCAAGTCTTGTACGTCGATGGCGGCCTGACCGCCTGTCAATGAGCCCCCGCTAAGATTAGGATACACATGACCAAGAGATTGCAGAACTTCGTGAACGGCAAAGCAACCGCGAGCCGCACGGAGCGTTGGAGCGACGTTTACGATCCCGCAAGCGGCAGTGTCAGCAGCGTGGTCCCGATGTCGACCGCCGAGGACGTCAACGTCGCCGTAGCGGCGGCGAAGGCCGCCTTCGCAGGCTGGTCCGCTACTCCGCCCGTTCGACGCGCCCGCGTACTGTTCCGGTTCAAAGCCTTGCTCGACGAGCATCTCGATGAGCTGGCAGCTCTGCTGACCGCCGAGCACGGCAAGGTGCTCGATGACGCGCGCGGCTCGGTCACGCGCGGCATGGAAGTGGTGGAGTTCGCTTGCGGCATCCCCCAGCTCCTCAAGGGTGAGTACTCGGACCAGGTTGGGCGCGGCGTCGACACGTACTCGTTCCGGCAGCCCATCGGCGTGTGCACCGGCGTCGGGCCGTTCAATTTCCCCGCGATGATCCCGCTCTGGACCGCTCCGGTCGCGATCGCG
>DASQDA010000310.1:0-4328 GCA_035634435.1 Polyangiaceae bacterium | reverse complement strand
GCGGAGATGGTCGCCGCCGACGTCGAGGGTGCCGAAGCAGCTAGCACCGACGTGCTCGCCTTCCGTCCCGACGCAGCCCTGGGTGTCATCAGCGACATCGACGACACGGTGCTGGAGACGGAGCTCACGAACCCGTGGACGCGCTCGCTCCAGCTCATCTACAGCGAGCAGCGCATGCGTCTGCCGTTCGACGGCATCGCGGCGCTCTATCAGGCGTTCGCCCAGAACGGCAATCCCATCTTCTACGTGTCGAACGCGCCCTGGAACCTTTACTCTCACGTGCTGGAGCTGCTCGACCACCACGACATCCCCAAGGGCCCGCTGTTGCTCAGGAACTCCGGCCTGTTCGAGCGCACCGTGTTCGACGCCAAGGAAGGCCGCGTGCTCGTCAGCAAGCAGCGTGCTCTGCGGCGCATCGTCGAGGACTTCCCCCAGATTCCCTTCGTGATGATCGGCGATAGCAGCCGGCAGGATCCGCTGCGCTACGTCGAGATCGCGGAAGCTTACCCCGGGCGCGTCGCCGCCATCTACATTCGCCAGGTCCGCGGTATTCTCGTCAATCGCGGCTCACTCGACCACCTGCAGGAACGCGCGCAACGTGCGGGGGTCGAGCTGCTGGTCGCGGATGACACCGTCACCATTGCCAAGCATGCGAAGAGTCGCGGCTTCCTGGATCGCAGCGACGTCAGTCACGTGCGCGAAGGCAAGCGCGAGGACGAGCAGGCGCTGCCCACGGAGCTCGCATCCGTCACGGAAGAGCCGCCGGGAGTCGAATCATGAAGCGGGTTGCACTGCTGATGAATGAAGCGGCAGGCTCGGTCGGCTCCTCGGGGGATCTGGCGGAGACGCGTGCCCTCGAGCTCGGCTGGGACGTGCACCGACTGGCCGAGCGCGGCGCGCGAGCGACCGCACGCGATGTGGCGCACCAAGGTTACGAGCTCGTGGTGGCGGGCGGCGGCGACGGCACCGTGCGCGAGGTCGTGCAAGGGCTGGTCGACGCGCGAGCCGACGTGAGCTTCGGCGTGCTCCCCCTCGGGACGGGCAATGACCTCGCGCGATCGCTCCGGATGCCGCTCGACGTCGAGGGAGCGCTGGAGGTGCTCGCGCGCAGCGGCGACGCGCGTCTGTTCGCGCCTCTCGATCTCTTGCAGCTGACCTACGGCGGTACGACCTCGGTCTGCGCCAACTCGGTCAATGGCGGCATCGCGCCGCTGATCCGCGAACAGATGGATCCGGACCTCAAAGCCAAGCTCGGACCGCTGGCCTTCATCTGGGGGGCGCTCAGCAGCTTGACGAAGCTCACGCGCTGGCCCGTGCGCTACCGCATCGACGGCGGACCCATTCGCGACGCCAGCTTCGTCGCTTTCGTAATCGCCAACGGCAGCAGCGTAGGCGGCGGCGCCCAGGTGGCTCCGGGCGCTCGGCTGGACGATGGCGCGTTCGATCTGGTCGTCGTGCACGGGGATGCCTCCATCGCCGAGCTGACCATCGCGGCCATCCAGACGAAGTTCGGCGATCTGTTCAAGAGCGACTGCGTCGAGCATGTCAAGGGGCGACAGCTCGAGATCGTCGAACAGCCCCCCGACCTCGCGTTCACGGTCGACGGCGATCCCATCGATGCGCCGCTCGAGAGCGTGCGCGTGTTGCCTGCGGCCTTGCGCGCCGTACTGGGCAGCCCCGAACCCGAAGCAACCGGATGAGCGCTTCGATCCTTGGGGCGACGAGACGGAGCCTGGGTAACCTCCTTGTTGATGCTGGCCGGGTGCGGGGGTGCCACCTCACGCGACGGCCAAGACTCACCCCCGCCCGCACTGACGCCCGACGTCTCCGAGCTCCGCTAGACGAAGATTGCCGCCGGGTTGGATGACTATTGCGGGTTGACTAAGGGCGATGCCCGGCTCGTGTGTGTCGAGAAAGGCAAAGTCAGCATCAATCGTCCGGGCCCATTCATCGACATGGATCTGCATGAGAATCTGGCAGCCTACCGCGAGCTTTGCACGGTTCGCGATACGGGGGAGCTGGCCTGCGACGGCTTTGCCGGACCGCTCCCGGCGGGTGAGTTCAAGCAGGTAGCCCTTGGCTTCTTCAATCCGTGCGCCCTCACCCGCGATGGCCGCGTCGAGTGCTGGTTTCCACCGGAGGTCGGTGGCAGCCCGGCTCGTGCGCACACCCTCGATGTCAACGTGGAGGGCGACGGCTGCGCTCTGGACGTCGACGGGAACATCAATTGCTGGGGTAACCAGCGCGCGCCCGGGCCAACCGTGCGCTTCCGACAGATCTCGGTGTCGTCCAACCAGGTTTGCGCGCTCGACAGCGAGGATAGAGCGCATTGCTTCGAATCGCGCCGCCACACCCTCTAGGCGCAAACCAGCAAGTCGTCGCTGCGCGCCGCTCCGGCTACGGCGCTGCCCGCAAAAACCGCAGGATTGCCGCTTCCTGCAGTGGGCAATCATTGTGCGCGCAGTCGAGGAGAAGCAAGGTGTGCTGCGGGAGGCGCGAGGCGAGCTGCTGCGCATGCTGGGCAGGAACGAGCTCGTCGTCCCTGCCGTGGATCAACAGCACGGGCATCCGCACGTTGCGAAGCGCCACCTCGGTATCGAACGACGCGGCGACGAGAAACGCCGGAACGCGCCGCTCGCGTGCAAGCTGCCGTACGCTGACGAAGGTCGACTCGAGGATCAGGGCTCGCGGTGCCCGCTTGGCGGCAGCCCCCGCGGCCACCGCACCGCCCAGCGAGCGACCATGAAAATAGATCCGCTTCGCGTCCACGGCCGGGTGCGCCCGCAGCCGATCGTAAAACGTAACGAAGTCCGCCACCAGAGTATCGTTGCTGGGTGTGCCCTGCGACCTGCCGTAACCGCGGTACTCGGGCATCAGCACCGAAAACCCGTGCTCCTGGTACCAGGCAGCCAAGGAGCGATTGTCATCGATCAGCTCCCCATTGCCGTGAGCGAACAGGACGGTCGGCGCCCGCGCCGCCGCAGGAAAAAAGAAGGCCTCCACGCTCCCTTGCTGCGTGTCGAGTGTCCAGACCTCGCCCTTCTCGAGCACTGGGCGGGCAGGCTGGCTGCGCAACGCCCAGGTCGGAAAGAGCACGTAGCGGACGCCGTACGTCCGGATGACGAGCAGCAGCAGGACACAGGAGCCCAGAACCAGCAGAGCAGGTCGAAGCATGGGCATCCTCAGCTCTCTGGAGGCTATTCGACCGCTGGGCGATGGCCACCGCGAGACCCAGTGGCCCGGCTCGAGCCAGCGAAAGCTGCTCGTTTACCCCCAGATGGGGAAAATGGGCGCGGCGTGCGGCGGCCCGACCGGGCCGTCAACGACTCAGTAGGTCGCGCAGTAGCTCGGAAAGCTCGCTGGCAAGCCTGCACCGTAGGGCTTGGGCTGGACGCCGAAGGGGTGGGCCTTCATGAACTCCCAGCCGGCGCTATAGAGGGCGGCTGGGGCGCGACAATGCCCGCCGCCGTGATTGCAGTTCACGACGAAGCCTCCAGCCGCTTTCATGTGTGCGTCGTAGGTGGCGCTGGTGGTTGCGAAGGAAACGATCACGCGGTCCGACGAACCACCGTGCATCGTCATGACGGCCGGGATGCGCTGTGGATCTTGGATCGGCTGACGCGTCACCTCCCCACCCGAGTTGGGCACGGCGGCGGCGATGTAGCTCGAACGCATCGCGCCCATACAGCCCGCTTGCAAGCCACCCGCGCTGCAGCCAGTGGTGTAGATGCGTCGCGGATCGATGCCGTGATCTTTCACGGCACAGGCAGCGATCAGATCTGCGACCTTGAAGTCGTCTTTGCTGAAGGTCGACGTGCCCGAGCAATCGCCGCCGGTGCCGAGCGAGTCGCCGAAGGAAACGATGATGCCGCCCTGCGCCAGAATGTCCTGGCGCACCGCCGCGGGAACCATGCTGTTCACTTCTGCCGCCGACGAGCCGGTGCCGTGCCAGTAGAACAGAAGCGAGCCCGTGCCCTCCTTCTTCGCGCCCACCTGCAGAACCACGCCGCCGAGGCCGCCGATGGTCGCCGTGCCGCTCATGAACGTTGGACACGTGCCCGTGATGGTGGGGAGCAACGGCGCGGCCGTGCTTGTCGCGCCTGCGCTGCCGCCGCTGGACTGCCCCGCGGCGCCGCCCGGGCTGGAGCCCGCGCTACCGCCAGTGTTGCGTCCACCCGTGCCGCCCATGTTCGCGCTGCCGCCGCGGTTGCTGCCCGAGCTACCGCCCGTATTCCGTCCGCCCTTGCCGCCCATGCTCGTCGCGCTACCGCCCGTGCTCGTCGCGCTACCGCCCATGCTCGTGGCGCTACCGCCCGTGCTCGTCGCGC
>DASQDA010000309.1:0-4351 GCA_035634435.1 Polyangiaceae bacterium | reverse complement strand
CGCGTCGCAGCGCCACGTGCAGACGTCCTTGCGCGTCCGCCTCGATTCGCCCGGGCTCGTCGTTGGCCTGGAGCGCGACGGTGTGCCGTAGCCTGCGCGCCGTTAGATCGACGATGGACACCTGGTCGCGGTCCGGATCGGACACGGCCGCCAGCGCCCCGTCGGCGCTGACGTGCAACGTGCCGCCGCTGACGGGCAGCGGCGGCTTCGCGGCGCGCAGCGCGGCGCGTTCGTCCGTGGGAATCACCAGGCGCGAGCCGGCGTCCTCCTCACTGGGCGCGTCGAGCGCGTTGCAAGCAAGCAGCTGGCTCGAAAGGCCGAGCGCGCCCCAAAAAGCATGACCCCAACTCGCTGTCACCCACGCGCGATTTTGCATTTTGCTACCCCACGAGAGGAGCAAGCATAACCCGACTTGCCACTCGCCGCAGCATTCGTTCTCGCGAAGTGGCGGTTTCGCGTCGGCAAGCCGCGGAATTGGCTATAAGGTCGCCGAATGGGTTGTTCCACACGTGGGGCGTGGGTCGCCATGGCAGGGCGAATCGATGGCACTTAGGCACGGCCTCGGGCTGCTCGGTTTGGGCGTTGGCTTGAGCTCGCTGTGTGCGTCGCAGCTCGCCTCGGCGGCTGAAGCCGAGCCGTCCCCGTCACTGCCAGGGCTTGCAGCTTGGTTGCAAACGGCCGTCAACGAACGCGGCCAGCGCTGCGCCTGGCGCGCCTCCCGCGCACATGGACAAGGGCTGCTCCTCGCCTGCGGCAGCGCCGGGCTGTGGGAAGTCGCTGCCGGCGAGGGGGCCGCTCTGCGGTTGCTCCGCGCGCACGATCTCGGCGGCGACGTCATTGGGTTCTTCGAGGCCGAAGATGGCGAGCGCTGGCTCAAGGTGCAGGTGCTGCAAGCGCGACCGCTCGGCGCCATCGTCGGGCTGCCCACGACCGCGTCGACTGCGGCGCCGCCAGCATCGCCTGCGCCCGAGCAAAGCGACCCATCAGCTGCTGCGCAGCCCCCGCCGCAGCCACGGGAGCTCGGCCCGAGCAGCGCACCGACGGCGCAGCGCGAGACGCCAACGCTGCACCAGGGCCGCGTGGTGAAAAGCGAGGGCGACGAGGTGTTGATATCGCTCGGGACCGAGCACGGGCTGCGCAACGGTGATCGCGTCGACCTCAGCCTCGAGCGTCACGTCGTGCTCGCCCCGGGCGAAACGGCGCTCTCGCGCGAAGCGCTGGCCGTGGGCATCGTGACGACGACGTCCGGCCGCTTTGCGACACTGCGACTCGGTATCAACGAACGCGTTCCGCTGGGCGCCAACGCAAGACCCACGTACGCCGCCGCAACGAGCAGCCTCACCGCTCCGCCTCGAGCGCAGGGCTTGTGGCAGACAAAGCTGATGCTGCGGCCCTTCTTTGCGCTCGACGAGCTTGGTGCCGGATTCCTGCTCACCGGCGCGGCCGGCTACCGTTTCAACGGCAACGTTCACGTCGAAGCGCTGCTCGAGCCCTTCGCGCTGGGAGGTGCGCAGAACCGCGACGGTATCGCCGCAGCCAGCTTCACCCTGTCGGCAAGCTACGACTCGCACTACGTGGAGCTGGGCGTGGGGGCCGGCGCGCAGACCGTCAACACGGTACCGTTCGATGTTGGACCGGGCTCCGGCCTGACTTTCGCGCAATTCCTGCGTTTGGGCGCGCTCGACGGGCTGCACCTCGAAGCGCGCAGCAACATCGTGTTGTTTCATAGCGAGTTCGACTTCAGCGGCCTGACCATCACCAGCCAGATTCCGGTAGCCCGGGGCTACTGGTTGCTGCTCGGTGGTGGCGGCGGCAGTGTCGGGTATGCGTACGGAGAGCTTGGCCTGCGCGTGCTGCTCAAGGGACGAGGCGACCGCGGCTCGCTGTTCTTCAGCGCGACGGGCGGCGGCGCCGCTGTCTTCAAGGAGACCGGCTGCTCGACGAGCGAGGACTTCGTTTTCTGTGAGGGAACGCTGACCTTGGCGGGGCCCATGGCAGGCGTTGGCATGGAACACCGCTTCTGAGCTCCGTTCGCTATTCCTTGCGCCCCTTGCGCTCCAGCTCGGCGCGCAAGCTACGGCTCCCCTGGCGCTGCCGCTGCCGCGTTTGCCGCCCTTGAAGCGGTTCCTGACGCGCACGCCGCTGCTCGAGCTCCCGCCGCAGCTTCAGCGCGCTTGCCAGGCGTTCGGGGCTGAGCTGCCCGGCCGCCACCGCAGCACGGACCGCGCAGCCCGGCTCGGTAGTGTGCCAGCAATCGCCGTAGCGACAGCTTTGCGCAAGCTCCGCGATATCCTCGAACGAGCTGCGGCTCGTCACGGACTCACCCTCCGCCCAGAGCGCTAGCTCGCGCATGCCCGGCGTGTCGATCAACACGCCTCCCCCGGGCAGTAGCAGCAGCTCTCGGGTGGTGGTGGTGTGCCGCCCGCGCAAGTCGCCTTCACGCACCGCTGACACGCGTTGCGCCGGACGCCCCAGCCAGCGATTCACCAGGCTGGATTTACCCACACCCGACGAGCCGACGAGCACGGCCGTCTCCCCCTGCCCTACTCGCTCGCGCAGCGCGTCGAAGCCAAGACCGTTGTGCGCGCTGACCAGCACCACGTCGGCGGCGCCAAGCTCCTCTCTGAGCTCCGCGGCCGCCTTAGCGCTGGCGGCAGGGTCGCCGGGGAGGTCAGCCTTGTTGATGACTATGACGGCACGGGTCGGCGCCTCGCGCGCAGCGAGCAGGTAGCGCTCGATGCGTCTGGCGTTCAGCGCATGACGCGCAGCCTGCTCGCCGTCCTGTTCGCTCGACAAGGCGTTGACGATCAGCGTCACGTCCACGTTTGCCGCCACCGTTTGCGGCCGAGCGGCGCGGCCCACGGCCTTGCGCACGAAGGCGCTTTTGCGCGCGAAGACGTGCTCGATGCGCGCGACGTCGCCGGCTGTTTCGGCCAGCACCCAGTCACCAACGGCTGGCCACGCGGAAGCGTCCAGCTCGTGGCGACAGTGTCCGGCCAGCACGGCTCGGCGGCTGCCATTCGAGCCCAGCAAGCGGTACTCGCCGCGCTCTTCGCCAACCACCCGCTCGGGAGCCAGGGCCGCGCGGTCACTCGACGCGGCGCTCAGGGCCGTGAGCTGCTCGGCGAAAAAGCCGTCGAAGCCGAGCTCCACCAGTGCCGCATGGCAGGCGAACGGCGACATGTTCAGGGCGGCCTCAAGGGGTCGCCTCGCGAGCACCGAGCTGACGCTTTCCGTCTCCGCCAGCGGCAGGGGTAGCTCGACGCTCACCCACGGGCGCTTCAATGGGGGTCGGGGGCCAGGTCAGCACCAGCACCTTGGACGTCGCACGGTCGACGATATGAGCGCGCCTGGCACGCGGCGACGCTGGCACCAGCACACGCTGCGTCACGTGGGCGCCTCGATCGATCTCGACGGGTGCGCTGAGCGACTGACGGCGATCGGCGCTGGCAGCGGACGCCAGGGCCAGCAACGGGAAATCGAACCGCACGCGCTCGACGAGCTCCGCGCCAATCCAGAGCTCCAGCGCATAGCGGCCCATACGGCGAGCACTGACGATGGGGCTGGGGAACTCACGCGCGCGCACCGAAGCCACCCGCAGCTCACCCGCGTCCCAGACGAGCTCGTACTCCCACTGCTCGCGCAGTCGCAGCGGCTCCGGGTCTGGCGGAGCCGCGCCGGCGGCTGCAGAGCTCGCAGAGGGAGCGCTGTCTCGCGCGGCTGAGCTTGGCGCCGGCAGTGTCGCCGCCGCGCCATCACCCTTCCCTTCACCGATGGCGGTGGGAAACACGATTCCTGGCGACGAGGCCGCCGCGCGCGGGGCGTGACCACTGCTGCAGCCCAGCACTAGCAGGAGAAGGGAGAGGACTCGCACGCGCGAACGATACACCATCAAAGCCGCGAGGGCGCGTCGATGGCCGACTGCACCAGGGCCAGCTCGCCACCGAGCGCCTGCCAGAGCAGCGCGAGCTCTGCGGGGAAAGGTGCTGACACACGCGGAGCTTTGCGCAGCTGGACCCAGGTTGCGTGCAAGGCAATGCGTTCGATGGGCAGCACGCCGCCATCGGGCAAAACGATTCTGCTGATGCCGCCATAGGTGCGATCACCCAAGAGTGGGCAGGCGTGGTGCGCGGCGTGCACGCGCAACTGATGAGTGCGACCGGTGGCGGGGTCGAGCGAAAGCAGCACTGCCTTGGTGCCAGCGGAACCTTCGCTCTGGCCCACGACGCGATAGTGCGTCAGCGCAGGCTCACCCCCAGCCGCTGCCATTCGGCGTGCCGACGCACCCCGGCGCGCGATTGGCTCGGCCCATTGCCCCTCGAGCGGATCGGGATGGCCGCTCGCGATCGCC
>DASQDA010000308.1:0-2367 GCA_035634435.1 Polyangiaceae bacterium | reverse complement strand
GCTGCGGCGCGTGAAGCGCGACACGGATGCCGTGGGTCGCTTTGGTGGTGAGGAGTTCGTGGTGGTCTGCGAAGAGACGGATGAGCGCGGCGCTACCCAGCTTGGCGAGCGAATTCGAACGGAGCTCGAGGCGACCACGTTCCACAGCGAGCTTGCGCCGTTCAAGGTCACCTGCTCCATCGGTGTCGCCCCTTATCCCACCGCCGGGGGGACCTGGGAGACGCTGTTCAAAGCGACCGACGACGCCCTCTACGCGAGCAAGCGGGGCGGCCGCAATCGTGTGACCATCTGGAACCCCAAGCTCGCGGGTTACGCCGCGTGATCCCTCGCCGGTGATCCCTGGCCGCCGCGTGGGCTCAGCCGATGCGGCGGAAGGCCATACCCGCTGCGCGGGCAGCCGCGCCGTCGGCGTCGTCGCGGTCGCCAAGCACGAGACAGCGCTCCGGCGGCACCCCCAGCGCTCTGGCGGCTCGTAAGTAGCCATCGGGGTCTGGTTTGAGACGGCGCGGCCCGTGGGCTTCCCCACTTGCCACCACCACGTCGAACAAGTCGCTGATGCCCAGCGCATCGAGCTTGTCCCGTGCCGGATAGTCACTGACGAGCGCCGTCCGTCCGCCACCCCCGCGAAAAGCGCGGATCTCCGCGATGACACGCGCGCGCTTGAACCAGCGGATATAACGTTGCGGTCGCTGGATCATCCAGGTGCGCACATCGCGCTCCAGGTCGGCCACGTCGAGCCCGAGCGCCCGAGCTGCGCGCTCGAGCTGCAGCATGAAGGGATCCTCGGAGGCAGCGAGCACGTCGCCCCGCAAGAGCTCATGCTCCTGCCGAAAGCGCCGCAGCCGACCCACCTTTCGCGCACCGCGCCAGAGCAGCTCGACGGCCATCGCAAGCTTCACGCCGCGAGCCCAGTAGAGCGTCCCGTCCAGATCGATGAGCCACGCGTCGTGTTCCGCCGGTGTCTCGACCATGCCTTCGCGGATGCCCCATCCTTGCCCTGAAGTCGACCTTCAATCGCCGGCCAGCGTCGTAGCGAAACGTACAGCTGCGCGTTTTCACCGCGTGGGTTGGCGTTTTGGAACGGCCAGGCGACTTGTCCTATCCAGCACTACTTCACGCGCGCTGTGGCTGCCTGGTACCTGGAGTCGAGACGCACTCTGTCCGAGTGCTCGCGCTGGCGGTCGAGCTGCGCGCGAGGTCCTCGCGTTGTATGCTTTGCGGGAGCTAGATGGTGACGGACGTGGAGGAGGCCAGGTGGCGACGAGCTCGTCGCTCCCCGCGCGGCAGCGTCTGCTCCAGATCACCAGATCGATGACGATGCAGGAGGCGGCGTATCTCTCCTGGATGCTCGCGACCACGCCGTCGCGCGTGCGCACTTGGCTCGGAGAAGCGTGCGTGCAACGCAGCGTCAGTGACGACTTCCAGAGCACCCTGCGCTCGCGCATGGAGTCGGAGGAAAACGCCGCGGAATACGCGCGCCGCTGCCCGGTCCCCGGCGCCAACCCGTCGGACTATCGGCTGCGGGAGATCGTGCTCTCGGGCGACCTGCAGGTACTGGCAGGCATCCACTTCCGCAACCTGGATACGCGCTATCCGTTTGCCGGTGTGTACGCACAAACCCGCTCGCTTTCCCCGGGCGAGCTCGTCGACGCATCGGCACGTTTGCGTGAGCTGCTGACGCCCTTCTGTCCTCGGAACGTGCAGTGGTGGATTTCCGGCGAGGCAAGCGACCCGCGCGGCCTGCCGCACGTCGTGGGCGACCGTCGCTTGGTTGCGGGCTCGCTGCGCGAAATCGCTGCGAGCGAGCGCCCCTCGGCTGCCGCCGCCATCCACTTGCGGAGCCACCTGACGGGCACTGCGTATGCCGACTACGTCCGCTGGCATGACGAGTTCATGCGGGCTCATCCCGAATGGGAAGGGCGTATTGCCAAGACCACTCGCGAGACGTTCGACGATTGCGCAGAGAAAGGCTAACAGTCCAGCCTCGAGATCCGCTCGCGTCGCGCCGGCGTGCTGCTGGCGCGACCCGGCACTATCCGCGGAATGTCCGGCTGGCTGATGGTCGACGAGCTGCTGTCGAGTCGCTACCGAGGCCGTGGCTTCGCCGCTCGAATGCAGCGCTTGTTCCTGGAGCGGCTCGACCCCGAGACGCACCCCATCGTGCTGGGTACGATTGACGACCAGAACCTACCCTCGCTACGGACGGCTCAGCGCGTCGGCCGCAGCGACGTCGGAGGCTGGGTCTTCGTCAACCCGCCCTGACCCGGGCTGAGGTCACTCGCGGGCGCGGCCGAAGATCTTGGAGCCGGGTGCGACGGATTGTGTGAGCCACACGTTGCCGCCAATCACCGAGCCGCGCCCGATCAC
>DASQDA010000307.1:0-4561 GCA_035634435.1 Polyangiaceae bacterium | reverse complement strand
AGTTGGCGAGTCGTGGCAGCTCTGCTGCCTGCGAAGAAGCGGTCGACGACAGCATTGCCAGTGGTACCAGCGCAACAGGGTCAGGGTGGAGTGGGGCTCCACCCGGGGAAGGACGTCCGGTGCATTCAAAACAAGAAGCAGCTTTCCCGGTGTCGAGGACACGCTGCAAAGCTCCCTCGCACTACCAGGGGTAAGGTAGAGCGAGGGAGTGTTGGATTCGTGGGGGGACGCACGCTCAATCCGTGCATGCAACCCCGGAGAGGGAGCGCGCCCGTGCAGCGAGGCGCCTCATGGTTTTGGCTTTTCCAGGCACTCGTGAGCCTTCGCGATCTCCAGGCCACAGGCGATGCCGCCGGCCAGCGCCACGAGCGCGCCCGCCACGCTGGGCGCGCCGACGATCACTCGGCCAACGACGGCCAAGCAGCTGCTGACGGCACCCACGATGGGCTCTGTGCAGCTCGCCGGTGTCGGAGCGTGCGGCGGCAGAGGCGGCCGGGGCGCTGCAGCGGTCAGGCGTTGGCAGGCGAGGATCAGGTCCTCCACAGCCGAGCTGGCTTCGATGCCTTCGGCGCGCTCGCGAAAGCGCGCAGCGGCAAGCGGGGGCTCGTCGCTGAGTGTTGGCGGCCCGTCAACGAGCGTCGCGGCGTTGGACTCGGAGCTGCTCCGGCACTCGCCGTTCGAGTCATCGTAGTAGCCCGAAGACACGCGCGCTTCGAAACCAGCAATTGGCTGTGACAAATCAACCTCCTGCAGGTCTATCGGCGCTGCCGCGCAGCAGTTGCTAGGATCGCTTCGGGCAGCGTCTTCGATCCGGCTCGCGAACGGCGCCAATGCCCGCGCCGGAATGCTCGGGCGGCAGTGGAATAGCTCCGAAGCGGCTCGCATGTGGCTTTGGCGGAGTTGGCGTGCTTTGATCCTGCCTCGAGGTGAGTGATGCGATCGGAATGGCTAAGGCTTGGGCTGGTGACGACGTTGGTCGGTGTTGTCGTGAGTCTCTCGGCGTGCGGTGGAGACGACGATGACGACAAGAGTCCGAGCGCGGGTGCGCCCGGCGTCGGAGGGGCAGCCAATGGTGGTACGGTTTCCGGTCAAGGCGGCAGCACCGTCGCTGGTGCCGGGGCCGGGGGCGGCACGGCGACGGTCACGTGCGGCAGCAGCGTTTGTCAGCCGGTGAACGTTGGCTTAGGTCTGCCTCCGCTCGCTGCTTGCTGCGCCAACGCGGCCACCAGCCAGTGCGGGCTCGACACTTCGATCCTGGGCTCGTTTGGCGGACCCGCCGAGAGTACGTGTGAGCCCCTGGCGCAGCCCGGCGCCGTCGACACGGAGTGCGCCAATAGCCCTCCCGTGATGTTGCCAGGCTCCGCCCTCGCCCTCATCTTCAAGGGTTGTTGCCGCGAAGACGACGTGTGCGGCTACCTGGTGGAACGCGTGCCGGGGATCATCCCCGTGTCGCTCGGCTGTGTGAACGCGACTCAGTTCCTCGAGGAAGAGACCGCGCCGACCGCCTGCTCCAACGACTGAACGACGCACGAAGCCGCGCGCCTTGTGCTGCGCACGCTCGTTGAAGCAGCTTGCTGGGGCGGGGGCCATTCGCGCCGCTGGGACTTGATTCAGCACCCGTCCGACTTAAGTTGGCGTGGCACAAAGGCTGTTTCGGAGTTTTACCATGCGGATGGATCGTCTCACCACCAAGAGCCAGGAAGCACTACGCGCGGCTGTGGACGCCGCGACTCGGCGCGGGAACCCGGAGGTCATTCCGGAGCACCTGCTGACCGCGATTCTCCAGCAAGACGGCGGCGTCGGAACACCTCTGCTCGAGCGTGCCGGCGCGCGTGCCCAGGACGTGGCGCGGGACCTCGCGCCGCGCATCGAAAGCCTGCCGCGGGTGGCGGGTGGCAGTGAGCCGACCTTCGGCCGCCGGGCGATGCCCATTCTCAACCAGGCGGAGGAAGAGGCCAAGCGCCTCAAGGACGACTACGTCTCGGTCGAGCACTTCCTGCTGGCCGCCGCCAAGGCCGACAAGGACGTTCAAGCCGTCTTCGATCGACACGGCTTGTCCTACGACAAGCTGGTGCGTGCACTTGCCGAGATCCGCGGCAGCCAGCGCGTCACCGATCAAGAACCGGAGGGTAAGTTCCAGGCCCTGGAGAAGTACACCCGCGACCTGACGGCGCTCGCCAGGCGCGGAAAGATCGATCCGGTGATCGGCCGCGACGAGGAAATCCGGCGGGTGATGCAGGTGCTGGCCAGGCGCACGAAGAACAACCCGGTGCTCATCGGTGAACCCGGGGTGGGCAAGACCGCCATCGCGGAGGGCATTGCCCATCGGATCGCCAACGGTGACGTGCCCGAGTCGCTGAAGCAAAAGCGAATTCTTGCGCTCGACCTGGCCAGCATGGTGGCGGGCTCCAAGTTCCGGGGTGAGTTCGAAGATCGCCTCAAGGCAGTGCTCAAGGAAGTGGAGTCTGCCGCTGGGAGCGTCATCTTGTTCATCGACGAGCTTCATACGCTTGTCGGCGCGGGAGCTGCCGAAGGCGCGATGGACGCCGCGAACATGCTCAAGCCCGCCCTGGCGCGCGGCGAGCTGCGCGCGATTGGCGCCACCACCCTCGACGAGTACCGCAAGCACATCGAAAAAGATGCCGCCCTCGAGCGTCGTTTCCAGCCGGTGATGGTGACTCAGCCCACCGTGGAGGACACGATTGCCATCTTGCGCGGCCTCAAGGAGCGCTACGAAGTGCATCACGGAATCCACATCACCGACTCCGCACTGGTGGCCGCGGCAACGCTCAGCAACCGCTACATCACCGACCGATTCCTGCCCGACAAGGCCATCGACCTGGTGGACGAGGCCGCGAGCAAGATGAAGATGGAGATCGACAGCTTGCCGTTCCCCATCGACCAGGTGGACCGACGGCTGCTGCAACTTCGCATCGAGGAACAGGCGCTCAAGAAGGAGCGTGACAAGGCCAGTCAAGCGCGGCTCGAGGAGCTCGGTCGCGAGATCGCCGAGCTTTCCAGCGAGCGAGACCGCATGCGGGCACAGTGGCTGCGCGAAAAGGAAATGATCGCCGAGCTACGTGAGCAGCAGGCGCGCCTGGAGGAGCTGCGTCTCGAGGAGGAGAGGGCGCGTCGAGCCGGCGACCTGGGCAAGGCAGCTGAGATTCACTACGGCAAGATCCCCGAGGCCGAGCAGCGCCTCGAGACAGAGCGCGCGGCCCTGAACCAGCTGCAGAGCCAGGGCGCGTACCTGAAGGAAGAAGTGACGGAAGAGGACATCGCGGCGGTGGTCTCCAAGTGGACCGGCGTTCCCATCTCGAAGATGCTGGAGAGCGAGCTGCGCAAGCTGCTCGACATGGAAGAGAACCTGCGCCAGCGCGTGGTGGGGCAGGATCCGGCGCTCGTGGCGGTCGCCAACGCCGTACGGCGTTCGCGCGCCGGTCTGGGCGACACGCGGCGTCCGATCGGCAGCTTCTTGTTCCTGGGTCCCACTGGCGTCGGCAAGACCGAGACCGCGCGCGCTCTCGCGGAGTTCCTGTTCGACGACGAGCGGGCCATGATCCGCATCGACATGAGCGAGTACATGGAGCGGCATGCGGTCTCCAGGTTGATCGGCGCGCCGCCCGGCTACGTCGGTTACGACGAAGGAGGTCAGCTCACCGAGCCGGTGCGTCGGCGACCTTACAGTGTGATCCTGTTCGACGAGGTGGAGAAGGCGCACCCGGACGTCTTCAACACGCTGCTGCAGCTGCTGGACGACGGGCGCTTGACCGACGGCCAGGGCCGGACCGTGGACTTCAAGAACACGGTCATCATTCTCACGAGCAACATCGGGACGATTGAGCTGAGCGCGATCGAGGCGCGCCGCGATCTGGACGACGAGCAAAAGCTCGAGACGGGGCGCGCCGTGGCCATGGAGGCACTCAAGACGCACTTCCGCCCTGAGTTCATCAACCGGCTCGACGAGATCGTGATCTATCGCCGACTGGGTCGCGAGCACCTTCGCCGCATCGTGGACATCCAGCTGTCGCATCTCAGCGAGCGCCTCGAGCAGCGCGAGCTGTCCCTGGAGCTCAGCGACGCGGTCAAGGACTTCCTGGCGGAGGTTGGCTGGGATCCGCAGTACGGTGCGCGCCCGCTCAAGCGCGCCATTCAGCGGCACCTGGAGGACAAGCTGGCGCAGCGCGTGCTAGCGGGCGAATTCCTGCCCGGTGATACCATCCTGGTCGAGCTGTCCGGCGCGGGTGAGCTTTCGTTTTCGCGCCGCGTAAGTGAGGGGGCCGCGCCACGTCGGGGCAACGGCAAGCAGCCGGCAGCGGCTCAAGCCTGAGTCGCACGAGGGCGGGCGGCGTAACCGAGCCGACGAGCTAGCAGCCCTTCAGCTTGCGGTGGCAGGCGAACTGGTCCAGATCATGCCGCTTGCTTTCAAAGGCGCTGCTGCTCGGTGCGTTGGCTCTGCTCATCACCAAGGCCCTTTTCCGGGTGCGCTGGCGCGAGCTCGGCCGACGCCTAGACAACGCCGTGAACGTGCTGCTGGTCTTGATAGGCGTGGCGTATGCGC
>DASQDA010000306.1:0-4733 GCA_035634435.1 Polyangiaceae bacterium | reverse complement strand
GGCGTGGCGTATGCGCTGCACCTGCTGTGGTGGTGGGGCGGCGGCTAGTGGCCGGCGCCTGACGGAGCCAGTGAGCGCGCACTGACCACCTTGTAGCGGTTTCCCGCAGGGCCCGGCTCCGAGCGATACAGGCAAACCTGCTCGAACAGCAGCGGGGTCGCTGGAGTGGCGAAGGCGTCGAGCCAGGCGTGGAGACTGGTCGGCGTGCTCAGGCGCGCCAGCGTGATGTGCGGCACGAACGAACGCGCATCGCGCGCGAAGCCATGCTCGGCCGCCAGCGACTCCAGGCGCGCGCTGAGGCGTTCGAGCCAGCCGCTCGGATCCGCCAATCGCGCCACGGTGACCCGCGCCGCATGGGTGCTCGGGAACGCCGTCACGCTCTCCACGCTGCCAGGAATGGGCCCTACTTTGGCCACGGCACGCTCGAGCAGGGCCTCGATTTCCGGAAGTCGACTGCTGTCGACCTCGCCCAGGAACTTGAGCGTGACGTGTAAATTATCGATGCCCAGCCAGCGCAAATGGGCTCGTACCGGCGCGCGTGCTCGCAGCGCCGCCTGCAGCTTGGCGAGCTCCTGCCGTGCGAGCGGCGTCAACGGCAGCCCGAAAAATAGACGCTGCGCTGTGCTCACCTCAGCTCCCGGAAAGCCCGCGCAGGGTGCGCCAGGCCAACCCAAGCGCCGCGTAAGCCGCGCGCTTGCGGATCAACTCGCGGTCACCCGGGAAGATGAAGTGCCTATCGACCGTGTGGGTGCGCGTAGCCAGCGCGTAATGCACCAGCCCGACGGGCTTTTCCGCGCTTCCCCCGCTGGGTCCCGCGACGCCCGTGATGCCGATCGCGATGTCTGCACCGAATCTGGAAAGAGCGCCCTCGGCGAGCGCTCGCGCGACCTCGGCGCTGACGGCACCCCGCGTGGCGATGAGCTCGGCCGGAACTCCGAGAAGCGCCGTCTTGGCAGCGTTGTCATAGGTGACGGCGGAGCCGAGGAAGAAAGCGCTGGCGCCGCCCTCGGCCGTCAATATTTCGCCGACCAGGCCGCCCGTGCACGACTCACCCGCTGCTAGGCGCCACTTGCGCTCCACCAGAGCGCGTCCGAGTGCCTGCGCGAAGCTGACGTTGCCTTCAGCGAACACCACCTCGTCACCCAGACGACGACGGACATCCGTCGCCGCGGCGCGGGCACGGTGCTCGGCGGCTGCTCCGTTCGAGTCGCGAGCCAGCAGCTTCACTTCGATGACGGGGAAGGTCACGCGATAGCCGATAGTGACGTCGAAGCTAGCCTCCACTCCCGCCAGGCGATCGTTGACCTCCGATTCCGGCAGGCCGTAGGTGCGGAGCTTCACCTGGTGGTAGGCCACGTCGACAAGACTCGCAATCGCGGGCGCAACGCTGGCATCGAACATCGGCGTCATCTCGCGCGGCACTCCGGGCATGAAGAAGGCCAGCGCGCGGCCGAGACGCACGGAAAACCCCGGAGCCGTTCCGTTTGGGTTCGGGAGCACGCTCGCTCCGCGGGGAAAGTCCGCTTGCTTGTCGTTGCTGGGGCTCATGGTGCGTCCGCCGCGCACGAAGCGTTCGCGAATGGCCTCCAACGACGCGGGGTCGCGCTCCAGCTCGACCCCCAGATGCCGTGCGACACAGGCCGTCGTGATGTCGTCGGTCGTGGGCCCCAAACCGCCGGTGGTGACGAGCACGTCGTGGGCCCCGCCGAGCCGCGCCAGGGCGGCTTCGATGCGCCCCGCGTCGTCGTCCACCGTATCGAGGTGCGTGACCTCGAAACCGATGCGGGTGAGCGCCTCGGCGAGAAACCACGCATTCGTGTCCAAGAGCTCCCCCCGGGTCAGCTCCGTGCCGATCGAAAGCACTGCCGCGCTCGCCATGTGGGCTCAGAGCCTCCCACGCAGGGCAGGGGCCGTCGAGGCCCCCCGTGCTGGCCCGTGCTTTCGCGTGCCCCCGCCCGCGTCAAAGCACGCGTGGCGAGCGCGTTGTCACCTCACCAGCCGATGCCCACGGAAAACGTGAGCTCGGTGGGGTAAAGTTGCCGATCCTCGGCTTGCACCCCGCCCGTCGCGGTCTCGGTCCACACGCCAGAAAAGCCGACGGGCAGCAGGTTCTGCGCAACCCGGAAGTCCGTGTAGAGTCGGCTCGACGACTCGCGGAACAACATTAGCCCTGTTTGGCCGTAAACCGCGAAGTTCGTCACCTCGCCGCCCACCAGACGCGGCAGCACACCGCCACCCAGGTAGGGTGAGATGTTCGCGTCCGCGAGATAGAAGCTGGCGCCGAGGTCCGTATAAAGACCGCCGTACGAGAGCTTGTCGCCGTCCGGGTCGCTCGGGATGATGAACCCTATGCCCATTTCCAGAAAGTAGCTTTTGGCTTCCAGACGGCCGTCGAAGCCGAAGCTCATCATCGGAGCAATGTCGTCACCGTAACCCACGGGATAGATGAAGCTTGCCTTGAGGCCCATCACCTTTTCCACGAACACGCGGTTGGGCCGCTTGCCCTCGGTGGCGCTCACGTTGTCCAGGCTTCGCGTCTCGCGCGGCGTGGTGCGCGTGAAGAGCGCTCTGGCCAGCCGATCGCTCACGGGCTCGAGATCGTCGAGACTGGTAGCCGTCATCTTCACCGAATGCACGAGCGCGCCATCCGGCTTGTAGCGCGTCGCCGTGATGACGATGCGCTCACGCAGGCGGACCGCGCTCACCATCACGTACTCGGATGCCTGCAGCTTCTGCGCGGCTTCCTTGTAGCCGCCGGCCTCCTGTAGCGGTGCGACCGTCATCTTCGGTGGAATGACAGCCTCACGCGCTTCACTCTGGTAAGCGGACGCCACCATCTGCCCGATGGCGTCTTGTTCCCCCTCATTCAGATTGGTGGCATCGACCGGGAACACCGCGATGGAAGCAGAAGCCAAGCGCGAGACGAACACGGACGCGACCGCAAACGACACCCAACTCTTCATGCTGACCAGAACAGCAACAAGCGCGCCAGTGCGCAAGCGCGCCTGACGAGCGCGGTCGAGAATCAGAGTCCGCGCGATTCATACGACTTTGCAGCGCACGAGAGTGGGAGTGCAGTTCACACCCACATCAGTGGCTGTGACTCTGATGGCACACCTCGCGGACGTCGCGCCGTCCGCCGACGAGGTGACTTCACACTGCGACAGTAGGCGAACGTGTGAGCAAGGCGTCAACTCGGAGATGACTGCGTCCAAGGTCGACGGACCGGCCGAGGCAGCTGCCGTCCGGGCCAAAACACGCCCGATGAAACAAAGCGAGCCCAGGTCCAAGCTCGCGTATGAGACTTGCAACACCTCCGGTCAGAACTGAGCGTCCCCGTTGAAAGGATCGAGCGATGCGTTTGCACACCAGCATCCGAAAAGCGACTCTCTGGCTGACGACGCTTCTGTGTGTCGGTTGCGGCGGCGCGGCGAGCGACGAAGGTGTCCCTCGCTCGATGCCTTTGAACGAGCTCAGCGACGAGGAAGCACTCACGGTCTGCCGCAAGGTAGTCGACTCCTTGTTGTTACCCCGAGAGCTAGTGATGCAAGGCCACCGGTTCGGCTGCAAGCGGGACGCGTTCTCCGATGCGCTATCCGCGCAACCTTCCAGCGAAGCCGAGCTGCGCCGGGGCTGCCAGAGCGCGTACGATGAATGCCTGGTAAACAATCCGCCACCGCAGGAGGCGCCCGGCGACGAGGACTGCCCTCTCCGCGAGACCACCTGCGCCGCGACGGTTGGCGACTACGAGGATTGCTGGGAGGCAACGCCCTCCTGGTTCAGGGAACGTGTCGAAGCGAAGCCGGGGTGCTCGACCCTGACGCTCGCTTCCGATCCGACCGACTTCACCACTGCGCCGGTGCCGCCGCCTCCCGTCGCGTGTCAGCGGGTGATCGCCACGTGCGGCCCGGAGATGTGGGTCGACCGCGAGGGCGGCGAATGATCACGGAAGTAGCGAGGAGAACACCGATGCATCAGGTATTCAGCAGTGTGAGTGTGTGTTTGCTCGCGGGCGTCGTGTGCGCCGCCTGCGGCGGCGAGGACGAAGGTGAGCTCGCCACCAGTGTGCCCGGCTCCACGCCTTTGAATCAGCTCAGCGCAAAGCAAGCGGCGGCGCTCTGTCGCGAGTCCAACGCCTTCATCGAGGCGAATGGATTCAGGACGTCGTCACAGGAGCTCGTCTGCAAGAGCCTCGCGCCTATCACGGCATCGCTGGCGAGCCCTGCCACGGATGCTGAGCTGATCCAGGGTTGTTCGGCCGCGTATCAGCGCTGCCTGGCAGAGCCGGCGGACACCACCGCTGAGACAGGGGAGGCCTGCGGCTTACACGGCACGACCTGCACCGCGACGGTGGCAGAATACGAAGCTTGCTTGGAAGCGACCGCCCTCTGGTACACAACCGTCATCGAGGCGTACCCGGAGTGCTCGGAGCTGACGCTCGACAACGTCGCCGCCGGTACGGGGAACACGACCGCGCTGACTCCGCCCACCGAATGCCAGCAGCTGCAGGCCAAGTGCTCGGACTTCGACGACGCGCTTCATTGACGGCTGCTCCCCCACCAAAACGCTAACGCGCGTCGAACGGGGCGATTTGCCCGAGCTGCTCGACGGCGAGCGCGAGCGGGTACTATAGTAACGCTGTATACTTGCTGCCGGCTGCGACGACTCTGCGTGTCAGTCGCAGGCCACGAGATTCAACCCCAATGAAGCTCACCATCGTCGGATCCGCGGAC
>DASQDA010000305.1:0-2137 GCA_035634435.1 Polyangiaceae bacterium | reverse complement strand
AAAGCCGCCGCGCCTGCGCCTCACTGGCGCCGCGCGGCGCACGCCGGAGAGCGCCCGCCCCCGCTCGCTCTTGGTCGCACTCGGCGCTATACCGACCCGTACGGGCGTCATGCATCAGCCGCTTCGAGATGGTAGAAGCCCGCCCTTGACGGGCAGTGTTCCCGCAAGACAAGCTCCGCTCACGCGCCTGGCCGGCTGGGGCGGCAACGTGCATGCCGACTGCTCGCTGAAGGAGCCGGAGCGACCGGAGGAAGTGAGCGCTTGGCTCGACCGCGCAGGCACCATCACTCGCGGTCTCGGGCGCAGCTACGGCGACGCTGCGCTCAATGCCGGAGGTCAGGTGCTGGGCCTCGCGCGTTGTAACCGCTATCTGGCGTTCGACGACGCCACCGGCTCCCTCACGTGCGAAGCCGGGGTGAGCCTGGCCGACATCATCAGAACCTTTGCACCGCGCGGCTGGTTTCCGCTGATCACGCCCGGCACGAAGTTCGTGACCGTGGGCGGCTGCATTGCCAACGACGTGCACGGCAAGGGACACCACGCGCACGGGTGCTTCAGCAGCTCGGTCGAGGCCATGAGCGTGCTGCTTGCCAGTGGCGAGGTCGTGACGGCAAGCCGCAGTGAGAACCCCGACCTGTTCTGGGCGAGCTTCGGGGGCATGGGCTTACTGGGCGTCGTTCTCACCGCAACGCTGAGGCTACGCAGGATCGAGACCACCTATTTCCGACAGTCGTCCCTTCCGGTGCGCGACCTCGAGGCGATGCTGGCCGCTTTCGACGCGCACGACCAGGCGTTCCCCTACTCGCTGGGCACCCTCGACGTGTTTGCGACGGGTGCGCGCTTGGGCCGTGGCGTCGTCGTGCTCGGCGATCATGCGCGGCGCGACGAGCTGCCTCCACGACTTGCGGCCGCCGCGCTGCGCGTCTCGGCCGAGCCGAAGCTCAGCGTGCCGTTCAACTTGCCGGAAATCACGCTCAACCGCGCGAGCATGCGCGTGCTCAACGCCGCCATTCAGCAGATCCAGGCGCGCGCTCCCGCCATTGGCCATTACGAGGGTTTCGTCTATCCGCTCGACAAAATCCTGCACTGGAACCGCGGCTACGGTCGTCGCGGATTCACGCAGTATCAGTTCGTGATCCCCCTCAGCGAAGGTTTGCCGCGCATGCGCGCGATCCTGAGCACGATCCTCGCCTCTGGCGAATTGCCGTTTCTCAACGTCCTCAAGCGCTTCGGCAAGGCGAGCGGCGGGCCCTTGTCTTTCCCCATCGAGGGCTACACCTTCGCCATCGATTTCCCCATGCGCAGCACGACGCGCGCGCTGCTGAGCCGCCTCGACGCCATGGTCCTCGAGGCCGGCGGCCGCGTGTACCTCGGCAAAGATTCGTATCTGAGCGCCGAGCATTTCCGCGCGATGTATCCCCAGCTCGACGCCTGGCTCGAAGTGAAGGCGAGATACGACCCGGACGGCGTCTTCACCTCCGATCTCGGGCGCCGCGTGGGCCTGGCCCCAGCGCGGAGGGGGTCGTACGTTTTGGCGGCGCAGGATTGAAGCGTTTTACCGTGGTGGGCCTCGGGAATTTCGGCGCGACCGTCGCCAGTCGCCTGCACGCCTCGGGACGTGACGTCGTGGCGGTGGACCAACGCGCTGAGCTGGTCGATCAGATGGGTGTGCACGCGGCGCGCGCATGCCACCGTGCTCGCGCTTGGCCGAAATGGTGAGCTGAGTCGTGCAGCAGCCGGGGAGGCGAACGCACCGCTTCCGGTGCGGACAGGCAAGCGTCTTCTTCGGCAGGCTTTCACGCTGCGCAGCTCCACCTATACTCGCCCAATGGGAACCTTCGACGCCCTGTGGGCCAATCACCCGGCCTTGAAGACGCCGCCGATCATCGAACCGTGCGCCAAGAATGGCATCGCCAACCATGCGAACCAATGCGTGATCCGCCTTGGGGTGGCCTTGAGCGCATCCGGCATCAGTCTGGCCTCGTACCGGGGGGCGTTCTGTTGGAACGGTCACAGTCGCGCTCATCCGCTGCGAGTCGAGGAGTACTGTGGCTCGACTCCGACGATGCGCACTTCGTCCCATATTACGGGGAGCGGTATACGCGCGACGCACAGGGCCGTCAGACGACGCATCAGG
>DASQDA010000304.1:0-6362 GCA_035634435.1 Polyangiaceae bacterium | reverse complement strand
ATCTCGGCTCGACGAACGGTACCTTCCTGAACGGCGGCCGCGTGAAAGAAGCCGTTCTCAAGGACGGCGACCGCGTCGGCATCGGCAAGGCGCTCCTCAAGTACGTCGCCGGCGGCAACATCGAAGGCGCCTATCACGAAGAGATCCAGCGCTTGATGCGCTTCGACGCGCTCACGGGCGTGTACAACAAGCGCCACTTCGAAGAGAGCCTGCGGCTCGCGGTGTTCACGACGCGAACGGCACCCAAGGTGATTTCGCTGATGGTCTTCGACCTCGATCACTTCAAGCTCATCAACGATGGCCACGGCCACATGGCGGGTGATCAGGTGCTGTGTGACCTCGCCAAGGTCGTCAAAGAGGTGCTCTTTCCCGATCAAATCTTCGGGCGCGTGGGCGGCGAGGAGTTTGCCGTGTTGTGGGAGGGCAGCGGCTTGCAAGCGGCTACCGACCACGCCGAGAAGATCCGGCTGAAGGTCGCCAACCATTGCTTCAGCTTCGAGGGCACGACCCTGCCGGTGACGATTAGCCTCGGCATTGCCGAGCGCTCGAGCGGCGACGAGGAAGAGGCCGACCGCTTGTACGAGCGGGCGGACGAGAAGCTCTATCAGGCCAAGGCCCACGGTAGAAACCGCGTCTGCTCCTGACGGGCAGCCCCGAACGCAAAAAGCGCCGAACCACCTGACGGGAGTCGGCGCTTTCGAGCGTACGTCGTGCGAAGCTCAGGCCGTTGCGCGGGGACGCGAGCCACCACGCTTGGGCTTGCTCGGAGCCGGGCTACCATTGGCATTGGCCTTGGCCGAGCCGTTGGTCTTGCTCTTCTTCATGGGCGAGCCCAGCAGATCGCTCGCAATCTGAGCGGCACGGTTGGTCTTCTCCCAGCTGAACTCCGAGCGACCGAAATGACCGTAGGCAGCGGTCGCGCGGTAGATGGGGCGCAGCAGATCGAGCTCTTCGATCAGCGCCCGCGGCCGCATGTCGAAGTTCTTCATCACGTAGGCGGCGAGCTTCTCGTCGTCCACCTTGCCGGTCCCGAAGGTTTGCACGAAGACGCCGGTAGGTTGCGCGACGCCGATGGCGTAGGCGATCTGCACCTCGCAACGCGTTGCCGCGCCGCTGGCGACGATGTTCTTGGCGATGTAGCGCGCGTAGTAACACGCGGAGCGGTCCACCTTGGAGGGGTCCTTGCCGCTGAAGGCGCCGCCGCCGTGACGACCCATGCCGCCATAGGTATCGACGATGATCTTGCGACCCGTGAGGCCTGCATCGCCGAAAGGTCCACCAATCACGAAGCGCCCCGTGGGGTTGATGAAGTACTTGGTCTTCTTGTCGAGCAGTGAGGCGGGCAAGGACTTCTTGACCACGAGCTCCATCACGGCCTCTTTGAGGTGCTTGTGCTTCACCTCTTCGGAGTGCTGGGTGGAGACGACCACCGTCTCGATTCGAACGGGCTTGCCGTCCTGGTACTCCAGGGTGACCTGGCTCTTGCCGTCGGGGCGCAGGAAGTCGACCTTGTTCGTCTTGCGTACTGCCGCCAGCTGTCGCGTCAGCGCGTGCGCGTACATGATGGGCGCAGGCATGAGCTCCGGCGTCTCGTCGCAAGCGTAGCCGAACATCAAGCCTTGGTCGCCGGCGCCTTGCTCCTTGAACAGGCCCTCGCCCTCGGTGACACCCTGGGAAATATCGGGCGACTGCGGCTCGACGGCGATCAGAACGCCGCAAGTTTCAGCGTCGAAGCCCATCGAGGAATCGGTGTAGCCAATCTCTCGAATTGCCCCGCGAGCGAGCTTGCCGAAATCGAGCGTTGCCTGGGTGGTGATTTCGCCCGCGACGACCACGAAGCCCGTCTTGCAGAGTGTTTCGCACGCCACGCGGCTGCGCTTGTCACCGGCCAGCGCCGCATCGAGCACGGCGTCGGAGATGGCGTCACTCACTTTGTCGGGGTGACCTTCGGTGACGGATTCGGACGTGAAGAGGTAGCGGCTCATCTCTGCTCCCAGTGGGTCGGGACGGTGCCCGGCAAAAAGAAGGGGGAAAGTTCCGGGCCATGGGCCCAACTCGGCGGCGGAAGCTAGCACGAAAAGCCGGAAAGGAACTAGCCAGACGGACGGCTCTGCAGCGCTCGCCTGCCGGCAACGCTTGAAAGCGGATTGCCTGCCAAATCACTCGAAATTTGGTTGGGTTTTCCCGGCGGGTGCTGCTGCATTCAAGCGGTGGCGGCGAGCTTCGGTGCGGCGCAGGGTGACCCGGATGACCTGACTACCTCGCAGGAGGGTCAGTTTGACGGGCTCGTCAATCTCGCCCGCGAGGGCGCCGTGGACCTGATCTTGGCTCATTCCGCGAACGTCGCGCCCGTCGATCAGCAGGATCTCGTCACCGGGCTTCACCCCGTGGCGCTCCGCAGAAAGGCCCGCGGGTGCGTCGCGGACGAGCAGGCGGCGCTCGGCGTCTTGTGAGAGCACCGCGCCGATGGTACCGCGCTCAGCGGCGCAGGCTGCACAGGCGAGCGCGAGCAAGAGGCCTCCGAGAGCGGTGCTCGTCACCGCCCAGGCTGCGTCAGGAACGGTAGCCCGCGTTGACATCGACGTACGAGTGTCCGAGGTCACTCGTCAGGTAACGTGCGCTGCCCGGCCCGCGTCCGAGCGAAAGCTCGATGCTGAACGACGGCTCTTGCATGATGGCCTTCGCGAGCTCTTCCGCCCCGCGGCCCCGCCCGACGCCATCACGAACGATCTCCACCAGGCCCACCTGGATGCAGGCCTCGCTGGGGTCGAACGAGACTCCCGCGCGGCCCGCGGCTGCGAGCAGGCGGCCCCAATTCGGGTCTTGGCCGAACAGCGCTGTCTTGACCAGCAGCGAAGTGGCGACGGTCTTGGCGACCCGCCGCGCCTCTTCATGCGTCGCGAGGCCGCGGACCCTGAGCTCGACGGTGTGGTTGGTTCCCTCGCCGTCCGCAACCATGGAGCGGGCCAGTGCATCACACACCTCGAACACGCCTTCGGCCAGCACACCGGCGGCCACTTTGCGTCCGGAGGCGCCCGACGCGAGCGCCAGCACGGTGTCGTTCGTGCTCGTATCGCCATCGACGCTGCAGGCGTTGAAGGTCTGCTCGCAGCCAGCGACCAGCGCCTGCTGCAGCTCGTCGCCGCCGAGTAGCGCGTCCGTGAACAGAAAAACCAGCATCGTCGCGTGCGGAGGGCCGACGTCCGGGTGGATCATGCCGGCGCCCTTGCCGATGGCGAGCAGGGTGGCGTGACCGCCGTCGGTTTTCAGGGCCGTGCTCGCCATCTTCTTCCAGCGGTCGGTCGTCAAAATGGCCGCGGCGAAATCATCGGCCCCTTCGCTCGACAGTTTGCCTACCAGCTCACCGGCACGTTCGACGATACGCTGTGCCGGCAGGACGGCCCCGATGACGCCCGTGGAGGCGGGCAACACAGCGGAGGGGTCGGCCCCGAGCGCCTGCGCCACCGCAGCGGTCGAGTCGAGCGTGGCATCGAGCCCGGCCTTTCCGGTGCATGCATTGGCGCAACCGCTGTTCACCAGCACTGCGCGCGTCACGCCCGTGCGCACGCGCTGCAGGGCGACCTCGACCGGCGCGGCGCGCACCAGATTGCGCGTGAAGACGCCCGCGACCGCGGCCGGGCCGTCGGCGGCAGCGAGCGCCACGTCGATGCGGCCGTCCTTGCGTACGCCGGCAGAAAGTGCGGAGAAGCGGAACCCAGGCACGACAGAGATCATGGTGCTCGTGCGACGGTAGCACAGCCGCGTCAGCCGCCGCGATCCAGCGCGCCCGAGCGCGTGACGAGAGCATTTTCTGCGCGCCCCGCCGCCTGTCGAGCCTTTCGGGCTCCGAACGCTTGCAGCAACGACTCAAACGAGCTTGATCCCAGCGGATGCCGCCAAACTATCAGCTGATCGACGCCGCCTTGCTCGAGACGACGCTGGCCCGAGCGCGGACGACACCCCGGCTACGTACCAACCATAACTTCCACGAGAACGACGCGGCGAATCCGCATCGGTTCCTGAACGCTATGCTACGCGGAACGTACTGCACCCCGCATCGGCATAGCCAGCCGCCCAAGTCCGAGAGCTTCCTGGTGCTGCGCGGAGCCGTGGTCGTCTTTCTCTTCGACGAGGATGGCTCGATTGCTTCACGCCACGTTCTGAGTGCGGACGGCGTGCTGGGGATCGATATTCCAGCGGGGGTCTGGCACTCGGTGGCCGTGCTCAGCGCCTCCGCCGTGGTCTACGAGGTCAAACCGGGCCCGTATTTGCCCACGAACGACAAGGAATTCGCGCCGTGGGCACCTCCGGAGGGCGATGCACGAGCGTCCAGGTACCTAGCGCAACTGCTCGCCAGCGTGCCGGCGCCGGAGCTCGACCCCGGCTGAGCTGCGCGGGTCGTCACATCGAGGACAAGGAACGGAGTGCGCGTCGGGGCTGGAGACGTAAGTTGGGCGGCATGACAAGGCGGTGGCTTTCATGACCGGGCACGGTCGCCCAGGGGCTGCGTCGACGGCCGCGCAATTCGCCACGGACGCAGCCCGCTTCGCTGCGCTCGAGCGGCGCGATGTGCGCGCAGAGGGATCCTTCTGGTACTCGGTCGCAAGCACCGGCGTTTACTGCCGACCCACCTGTGCGGCTCGGCTGCCGCGCCGCGAGAACATCGCCTTCCATCTCACGCCCGGCGACGCGGAACGGGCCGGATTCCGCGCTTGCAAACGTTGCCGGCCCGCCGAGCTTTCGCACCACGAGCGACAAGCTGAGCTCATCGCGGCGACGCGAGCCTGCCTCGACGAGGCGGACGGGCCGCTGAGCCTGGCCGCGCTTGCCAGCAAGGCCGGTCTCAGCTCTTCGTACCTGCAGCGGATCTTCAAGCGCAGCCTTGGGGTCACCCCGCGCGAGTACGCCTCAGCGCGGCGGCTTCAAAAGGTGGAAAGCGAGCTCAGCGGGGGTGCGCCGGTGACGGCGGCGATTTACGAGGCGGGGTACCTTTCCAGCAGCCGCTTTTACGAGAGCGACAGTCGCGCGCTCGGCCTGCTGCCGGGCGAGCTGCGCCGAGGCGGGCAGGGGGTGACAATCCGCGCGGTCGTGCGGGCGTGCTCGCTCGGGCGCGTGCTCGTGGCCGCGACGGTCCGCGGCCTGTGTGCGGTGGAGCTCGGTGACGAGGACGGTCGGCTGAAAGAGCAGCTTCGGCTGCGCTTCCCCCACGCAACGCTGCTGGAGGGGGACGCGGGCCTGGCAGCTTTGGCCGAGCAGGTGGTCGCACTGATCGACGGCGCGGAGCTCGGCGCCACACTGCCGCTCGACCTCATGGGGACCGTGTTCCAGCAGCGAGTCTGGCGCGCGCTTGGCGACATTCCAGTAGCCACGACGCGCAGTTATTCCGAGCTGGCGCGGCAGCTTCGAGCTCCGGGAGCTGCTCGCGCGGTGGGCGCTGCCTGCGGGAAGAACCCAATCGCCGTGCTGATCCCTTGCCACCGAGTGCTCAGGGACGATGGCTCACTTGGCGGATATCGCTGGGGGCTGCATCGCAAGCAGCAACTGCTCGCGCGGGAAGCGGGCACCACACGTGGGCTTTCCGGTGGGGAGCTGCGTCGGAAGCGAGCTCCCGGCCGCGAATGATCCAACCACCGACGCGCTTGCGCGGCTGCCGCTATCAGCTGGCAGCCGAGCTCTGCGGCGGGCTTCAGGGGGTACTGGCCAAGCAGTAGATGCCGCCGTAGCCGCCCATCGCGCCAACCGTTGCGCCTGCCATGCCGCCGCCCTGCACCAGATTCACACCCGCGCCGCAGCCGCCGGCAACGTGAGCCTGAATCCAATGTTGGCCGCTGTTTGCTGGCCAGGAGTGGCCAACGCGGGGTCGACCGGCCGCCGTGGTGCTGGTCCAATCAGCACACAAGGCTCCACCGCTGTCGCGCATTCCCATGGTGTCGCTGCCCGTGAGTGTATCGTGATTATCCGGGCAGCTATTGCCGCTGCAGCCAGGCGCCCCGTCCGTGTGGTTGGGCACTCCGCTCTCGTTGGGCAGATCATTGATGATGGTGACATCCGCTCCCCTGGGTCGCGTCTGAAGCAGATCCGCCTTCGTCATCGCGATGAGACGTCCCAGCCGATCGTACCAGGGGCCCATACCGATGCGGTCAGCGGCGTGAACCGTGCTCGTGCTGAGGAAGGCGCGCCATTGTTTCTGCCCGGCTCCGGCCATGGACTTCTCCGCGATGGTCGTACAGATCTTGTCAGCGCCTGCCAGCCCCGTTGGCTCGCCAAAGCGCAGGTCACCGCCGAAACCGTTTTCGCTCTTCGAGAGCTCGCGCATGGCGGCCAGGCTGGTCACGAAGAAGCTGAACTTTGCGACGCCGCTC
>DASQDA010000303.1:0-3845 GCA_035634435.1 Polyangiaceae bacterium | reverse complement strand
TTGCCATTCATGTTCTCGGCCCAGGCTACCTGCTTGCCGAAATGCTCGACCATGACGACGTCGGTATCGCCGTCGCCGTCCATGTCACCCAAGTGGGTGAGCGGGGCGTTGGGGAATCCGCTCGCAAAGATCTCCACGGTCTCCCACGTGGCACCTTTGCCATCGACGTTGCGATACCACCAGCGGTAGCCAACCAGCACATCATCGTCGCCGTCCCCGTCGATGTCGCCAATGGCGCCGCCTTGTTGCTGACGGTTGGCAAAGTCCCCGCTCTTTGCCCACGTGGCCGTGGGGGAGGCGCCTGGCGACCATAGCTGCGGCACGAAGCCGTTATGAATGTAGAGCGCCTCCGGTTTCATATCGCGGTTGATGTCCGCAATGATGATCTCCTCCGGATTGGGGCCGCCCGTGGAAAAGCGCGTCCAGGGGCTGGTCCGTGGCGTCTTCGGGTTGCGATACCAGGAGTCGCCCGCGATCAGATCGATCCACCCGTCGCCGTCGAAATCGGCTGCGTTGCCGCCAGCCCACGAGGTGTGACCGGTGCCTACCGTGTGGCGGACCCAGTGATCCTGAGTGCAGTACTCCCACCACACCATGCCGCCGCCGACCTGGTGGAACTGGCCGGAGGCGAAGTCGAGGTCCCCGTCCTTGTCGATGTCGGACACCGAGGTCATCGCAATGCGCTGGGGATCTGCACTGAACACACCGACCCAGTGCGTGCTGAAGGGAAACTTCATGTTGATCGGCTGAGCTCGGAAGGCTTCTTTGCCGGCCGGGGGAGCCGTTCGCAGCGGGGTCTTCTCGGAACACGTTGCGGCCACGCCGCCTCCGCTGCCGCCGGTGGGCATGGCGCCCGCTGCGCCGCCGGAGCCTGAAGCGCCGGCCTTGCCGCCCGCGCCCGCTATCGCGATGGTCCCACCGTTTCCACCAGCTCCAGCGGCCGCTACCGTGCCGCCAGCTCCCGCGGAGTCCTCACCTGCGGCACCTGCGTTGGGCCCTTCACCGCCCAGGCCGCTGCTGCCGGGAGAGCCGCCTTGGGGCGTGCTTGGCGCGCCGCCGGCGCTGCTGCCCCCGTTCGAAATCAGGGCGCCACCCATCCCGGAGCCACTGGTGCCACCCTGGGCGACGCCGCCCCCGCGCCCGCCGTTGGTGGGCTGAGACGAGCTGCCGCCGGTGGCTTGCGATCCATCCCCGTCACCGCCTCCGCAGCTCAAGGAAAGCAAGGCGGCAATCGCGGGAGCCGCGTAGTAGCGAGCTATCGACATGCCGCGAGTATAACGCCTGACCCGTGTGCCAACGACGGTATTGAGCAGGGTAATGGCGTAGAAGGCGAGCGTCTCTGGGGGAAATTTGCGCTGTGAGCGCGCAGGCCGGGGTGAGCCCATCGCAGGTCATAAAACAGGCTGCGCGATTCTCAAAACCACGTTCGTAGCCCTTCTGCCCCCGGCCTGGCGAGGCAGGGCTCCGGAGCTCGCGCTGCTACTTTTGTGAGGAGCTGGCAGCGCGGGCAGGCCGCACGGGCGCACTACGCTGGCTTGCCTGCAAAGAGCGCGTTATGACGCGCGCTTCATGAACGCCGCCTGGTGGATGCTCGGCGCTTTGGCCGTGCTTGCGATCGCATACCGCTATTATTCCGCGTTCCTCGCGGCCAAAGTGTTGTGCCTGAACGACGCCAGGATCACCCCGGCTCATCGGCTCAACGACGGGCACAACTTTCATCCGACCAGCAAATGGGTGCTCTTCGGCCACCATTTTGCTGCGATCACCGGGGCGGGTCCGCTCATCGGCCCCGTGCTGGCGGCTCAGTTCGGCTTCTATCCAGGCTTCATCTGGATCCTGTTCGGCGTCGTGCTCGCGGGTGCCGTGCACGACTTCGTCATCCTGGTCGCCAGCACGCGCCGCGAAGGCCGCTCCCTGGCCGAGATAGCTCACGCCGAGCTGGGGCCGGTGCTGGGGACGATCACAGCCATTGCCATCCTCTTCATCATCGTCATTGCACTGGCAGGGCTTGGCAACGTGGTGGTCGGCGCGCTTGCGGAGAGTGCGTGGGGTGTCTTTACGGTGGGTGCGTCGATCCCCATCGCCTTTCTGATGGGGGGACACATCTACGGCGTCCGCAAGGGCTCGGCGCGCGGGATTCGCGAGGCGACCATCGCGGGCGTGTTCCTCTTGGGCCTGGCCCTGGTGGGCGGCAAGGCCGTCGCTGATTCGAGCTATGCGGACTGGTTCCGCTACTCCAAGCCTGCTCTGACCTTGGCCATTGCTGCGTACGGCTTCGTCGCGAGCGTGCTGCCCGTGTGGTTGCTGCTCTGCCCGCGCGACTACCTCTCCAGCTACCTGAAGATCGGCACCATCTTGCTCCTGGTGGTTGGGGTGCTGGTGGTTCAGCCCACGATCCAGATGCCGGGCTTCAGCCAGTACGTGCATGGTGGTGGGCCAATCATCAAGGGGCCTCTCTTTCCGTTCGTCTTCATCACGATCGCGTGCGGCGCCATCAGCGGATTTCACTCGCTGGTCGCCAGCGGCACGACACCCAAGATGGTCAAGCGTGAGAGCGATTGTCGCGCCATTGGTTACGGCGCGATGCTCATGGAAGGACTGGTAGGCATCACCGCACTGATAGCGGCCTGCGTGATGCCGCCGGAGGACTACGTGGCCATCAACACCGATCCGCAGGTGGCGATGGTTGCATCGGGGGCCACGGGTGGCGTGGGGCTCGCGCGCTCGTCGCAACAGCTGGCGCGGGCCGACGTGAGCTTGTCCGCTCATGACCGCAGCATTCTCGGGCTCAAAGCCGGTGAGCCGCTCGTGTCGCTTGCAGACCGCAGCCTGCCGGCTTCCAAGCTGTTGGCCTTGTCGAATCCGGCGCTTGCCGCCCTCGACTACAACGTGGACGCCAACGCGGCGCATGCCACGTCGCTGGAGGACGCGGACTTCGCCCGTCTGGGCATTCACGTGAAGGAGCTACCTGCTCTGGCCAGGGGAGCCGGCGAGGTGGTGGCGGCCCGCACGGGCGGGGGCGTGTCGCTGGCGGTGGGCATGGCGCGCGTCTTCAGCGGCTTGCCGGGCATGAGCTCGCTACTTTCGTATTGGTATCACTTTGCCATCATGTTCGAAGCCCTGTTCATCTTGACGACCATCGATACGGGCACGCGGATTGGTCGTTTCTTGATGCAGGAGTTCCTTGGCCGCTTGCATGCCGATCTGGGGCGCTCGACGAGCCGCAGCGGAGCCTTCTTGGCCACCGGGTTCATCGTCGTCGGCTGGACCTACTTCATCCTGACCGGCAGCATCTCGACGATCTGGCCCATGTTCGGTATCGCCAATCAGCTGCTGGCGTGCGCCGCGCTTTGCGTGGGGACCACCATTATCTTGCGCGAGGCTCCCTTGAAACGCTACGCCCTGGTGACGCTGTTGCCGCTGGTTTTCGTGGGCGTCACCACCACCACGGCCGGGATTCAAAGTATCGCGAGTATCTACTACCCGATGACGCTGGTGGAACGCACTCGTACGACAGGCTCGGTCAACCTGGTGGTCACGAGCCTGCTCCTGGTCGCGGTCAGCTTCATCATCGTTGGCAGCGCGCGCCGATGGCTCTTGCTGCTCAAGGCTCCGCCAGCGGAAGCTATGGTAACGTAAAAAAATGACCTTTCTCGCGGAACATGCTGCTCACCTGCGCGCCATCATTCTCGCCGGCGGGGCTGGGACGCGCTTCTGGCCGGCATCGCGGCGCTCGCACCCCAAGCAGCTCCTTTCGTTCGGGCGCTCTGGCGGCTCATCGCTCATCGCTGAAACGCTGTCACGCATCGAGCGCTTGTGCCCACCCGAGCGCGTGGTGATTGCCA
>DASQDA010000302.1:0-4065 GCA_035634435.1 Polyangiaceae bacterium | reverse complement strand
CTGAGCGAGCGCCGCGTCTTCGGCTTTCCGACCATCAGCGTCATCGAGGCCGTTCCTCGCGGCTGAGAGCCGAGCGCGGATTGTCGAGCGCGGGCTCGAGCGGTTAGAGTGTCGGGGATGGCAGTCGAGCTGTTAGCGCCGGGCCTTCTCGCCGACGACGTCATTCGCCTCGCCCTGCGTGAGACGACGCAGGGCGAGGCGGAGAACGACGAGGTTCCGGCGTATCGTTTCGCGGTGCTGCTAGTGGCCTCCGGCGAGTGCGTCGGCGGAATATCGCTTCGTGTCGGCTGCAACTCGACCATCCTGCAGTTGCGTGGTCAGGTGGGTTTCACCGTGTACCCGCAGCATCGGGGCAACGGCTTCGCGCGCCGTGCCTGCGCGCTCTTGTTACCCTTTGCGCGACGTCACGCGCTGCGGGAGCTCTGGATCACCTGTGATCCGGAGAACGCCGCGTCGCGCCGCACGCTAGAAGCGCTGGGCGCCGAGCTCATGGATGTGGTCGAGGTACCGAGCGACACGCGCTTCTACGCGGAGGGATCACGACAGAAGTGTCGCTATCGCCTTGAGCTCGCCTGACCGTGAACGAAGCTTCACCGCTCACCAGGGCAGCGGCCCGTCTTCGTTCGAGAAGCTGCCGGTCGGTCCGTTCGCGTCCAGGAGCGCCAGCCGCACGGGCTCGCGCGCGCCCTGTTCCACGCTGCGCGTGCCCCTGAACTGATTGAGATCGGTGGCGGTGAAGCCGGGGCACGCCGCGTTCACCTTGATGCGCGTGCCCTGCAGCTCGTTGGCGAACGCTACCGTGACCGCGTTGAGCGCGGTCTTGGACGGGATGTACGTGACGCTTCGAATCGAGCGATACGGGTTGGAGGGGTCGGTCTGCTTGGTGAGCGAGCCAACCTCGCTGGATACGTTGACGATGCGCCCGGCAGGCGCTTCGCGGAGCAGCGGCAGCATCGCTTGCGTGACCGCGATGACACCGAACACGTTGGTCTCGAACACGGCCCGCACTTCGGCGAGCGACGCTCTGCTCGGCTCGCCGGTTTTCAGAATCTCCTCGAACGACATGCCGGCGCCAGCCGCGTTCGCGTGGGCGATGGCCGCGTTGTTGACGAGCACGTCGAGCCGCCCGAGCTCCTTCCGAATGCGCTCCGCGGCGGCAGCGATCGACGCGTGATCGGTGACGTCGAGCTGCAGCGCGCGAGCGTCGGCTCCGATGGCCTTCGCTGCAGCCTCGCCCGGCTCGAGATTGCGTGACCCGAGCAGGACCGTGAAGCCGCGGCCTGCCAGGTCTTTGGCGATTTGCTGGCCAATTCCCTTGTTCGCTCCAGTCACCAAGGCAACGAGTTTGTTATGCATGCCCTGGATGTGCGTCCGCCCCCGGGCTCGCACTTGGGCATTCTTGGCGTGATCTTTGCGCCAAGAATGCCCAAGCTGCCCGTCCCGGCGCGCGCTAGGCTGTGCCCATGGGTGATTCCGTCGAGCTCGCGGTTTCGGTGCCCGGTTTGCGCGCTTTTCGCTGCACGACCGAGGCGCTGCATGCGGGCGTCAAGCAGCACTACGTGGTCGGGCGCGTCGAGCGCGGGCGGTCCGAGTGGTGGGGGCGCGGCAAAGTTTGGCGCAGCGCCCCCGGCTCCATCCAGGTGAAGGAGCCAGGCGACGTGCACCGCGATCTCGCGCACGATGGACCCACCACGTTCACGATGATCGCATTGCCCGCCGACGAGATCGTGCGCGTGCGCGAAGCGGGCAAGGTGGTCCCCATGGCGCAGCTCGAAGCGGGTGACGAACGAGCCGCACCCTTTCACGTCCTGCACGACGCCGTCTGCGCTGGCGCCGACCGCCTATCAGTGGAGGTGGCGCTGGCGGCGGCCGTGTCCACCTTCGCGCGGCTCGGGACGGCCAATACGGAGCACACGCGGCCGGTGCGGCGCGCCATGGAGTACCTGCGCGCGAGGCTCGCGGAGACGATCACGCTCGACGAGCTCGCGGCCTACGCCGCGCTCGACAAGTTTCATCTCTGCCGCGCGTTCCGGGCGCAGATCGGCATGCCTCCGCACGCGTACCTCACGCACCTGCGCATTCAACGCGCGAAGGAGCTTCTTGCGGAGGGCGTGCGCGCTTCCGAGCTCGCCCCGCGCGTCGGGCTCTACGATCAAAGCCAGCTCACGCGGCACTTCCGGCGCATAGTGGGAGTGACACCAGCGCGTTACGGCACGGGGCGGCGGGTGAGCGTCGCGACCTAGACACGCGAGTAGAACAGCTTACGCCGCTGGCCTGCTCTACAGCAAGGCGTCGCCGGCGCCGACGTCGCCGACGACGAGAGCTGTCGGGGCGTCGGGAGCTCCACGGCTGCATCGCCGTTCTGCCCCACTTGCAGGAAGCTTCGCCCTTGGCCAGAGTTCGATCAGGCAATGGCCGTATCCGCACCCACGAACGGGTGTTCGGATCTTGGAGCGCACGTTGGCAGGCAAGAACACGAATGGCAGCCCGGATCAGGCTTCACAGCAGCCTGGCGCTGGCTTCGTTCTCGTCCGCGGCGCACGCGAGCACAATCTCAAAAACGTGAGCGTCGCCATCCCGCGCGACGCGCTGGTCGTCTTCACTGGCGTTTCTGGATCCGGGAAGTCCTCGCTCGCTTTCGGCACGCTGTACGCGGAGGCGCAGCGACGTTATCTCGAGTCCGTTTCTCCGTACGCGCGTCGGCTGTTCGACCAGATGCCGGTGCCGGACGTGGACGACATCGAAGGATTGCCGCCGGCGGTTGCACTGCAGCAGCAGCGCGGGACGCCCACGACCCGATCTTCGGTCGGCAGCGTGACCACGCTCTCCAACCTGGTTCGCATGCTGTACTCCCGCGCGGGAGAGTACCCGCCGGATCAGCCGCTGCTGTATGCGGAGTCCTTTTCGCCCAACACACCCGAAGGCGCCTGTCCGAAGTGTCACGGGCTTGGCAGCATCTACGAAGTAACCGAAGCCTCGCTGGTACCCGACGATTCGCTCACCATCCGCGAGCGCGCCGTCGCCGCCTGGCCAACCGCCTGGCAAGGCCAGAACCTGCGCGACATCCTGACGACACTCGGCCACGACGTGGATCGCCCCTGGCGCGAGCTGCCGAGGAAGGAGCGCGACTGGATCCTCTTTACGGACGAGCAACCCGCGGTGCCCGTCTATGCGGGGTACGACCGCAGCGAAGTGCGGCGGGCGATCAAACGCAAGGAGGAGCCGAGTTATCAAGGTACCTTCACCAGCGCCCGCCGCCACGTACTGCACACGTTCGCGACGACGCAGAGTCCGCTGATGAAGCGCCGTGTCGCGCAATACATGCTGCGCACGGAGTGCCCGGAATGCGCTGGAAAGCGGCTACGCCGCGCCTCACTTTCCGTCAAGTTCGCTGGCCGCGACATCACCGAGCTCTCCCGGTTGCCCTTGAAGGGACTCTCGAGTGCCTTGCGTCCGTACGCCGACGGCAGCGCATCGGCTGCGCGGCAACTTGCGCTCGCTCACCCGGAGAAGGCGCTCGTCACACGCCGTATCGCGGAAGACATGGTTGCCCGCCTCGCGATCCTGCTGGATCTGGGCCTCGGCTACCTAGCGCTCGAGCGCAACACGCCAACGCTGTCGCCGGGCGAGCTGCAGCGGCTGCGCCTCGCAACCCAGGTTCGTTCCAACCTGTTTGGCGTCGTGTACGTGCTCGACGAGCCCTCGGCGGGTCTGCATCCGGCGGACACGGAGGCCTTGCTGCGTGCCCTCGACGGTCTGAAAGCGGCCGGTAACTCGCTGTTCGTCGTCGAGCACGAGATCGACGTCATCCGGCACGCGGATTGGATTGTCGACGTCGGTCCGGCGGCGGGCGAGCACGGTGGCGAGATTCTCTATAGCGGACCGCCTGACGGTCTCCGCGGTGTGGAGCGATCCGAAACTCGTCGGTACCTGTTCGCCGACAGCCCCAGTCAGCATCGGCAGCGACGCGCACCGCGGGGTTGGCTGCGGCTGAGCGGCGTTACGCGCAACAACCTCGAATCGCTGGAAGTGGCGTTTCCCGTGGGTGTACTGACCTGCGTGACC
>DASQDA010000301.1:0-7418 GCA_035634435.1 Polyangiaceae bacterium | reverse complement strand
ATACGAGCTTGCCAGGGGCGGCGGTGTTCGCCAGGCAGCGCGGGCGGCGCCCAGCAGCGAAGGGAGCCTCCTTCTGTTTGAACACCGCCTCTTGCAGTCGGCGCAGTGCGGCCTAACCTGCGGAGGAGGCGTTGAGTGTCGAACGTGCCTGTGACGGCGGAGAGTGGTGGCGTGTCCGGTGCTGGTGTCGTTCTCTTGGTGGATGACGAGCTGATGGTGCTGCGCGCAATGGCGCGCACGTTAGGCGGTCACGACTACACCGTGGAGACGTGTACGTCAGCGGACCTGGCCATCGGTCGCATCCGTGGCGGCGGCATCGACGTGGTGGTGAGCGACATCTCGATGCCTGGCATGAGCGGCGTCGAGCTGCTGCGCTCCATTCGCGAGTACGAGCCGGACCTGCCAGTGCTCTTGATAACCGGTCTGCCCGCGCTGGAGAGCGCCACGGAAGCTATCGAATACGGCGCCCTGAAATACCTCGTCAAGCCAGTCGATCCTGCCGCCCTGACGCGCGCCGTCGACAAGGCCATGCAGCTCTACCGTTTGGCACGCATGAAGCGCGAGGCGCTGGCGTTACTGGGTATGGCTGGCGGAGCTTCGGACCGAGCCGGGCTGGAGGCGGGCTTCGAACGCGCGTTGAGCTCGCTCTGGATGGCGTGGCAGCCGATCGTCCGAGCAGCTGATGGCTCCATATTCGGTTACGAGGCTCTGCTGCGCAGCCACGAAGCTTCTCTACCCACCCCGATCGAGGTGCTCGATGCAGCCGAACGCCTGGGTCAGCTGCCGCGTCTCGGCCGGGTCGTGCGCGATAGCACGGCGACTCCGTTTACGAGCGCCGCCACGGGCATGGCGTTCTTCGTGAACCTTCACCCGGAGGACCTGTTGGATCCGGAGCTGGGCTCTCCCGAGTCGGCGCTCACCTTGATTGCGCACAGCGTGGTGCTCGAGATAACGGAGCGCGCGTCGCTCGAGAACGTGCACAACGTGCGTGCGCGCGTACGCGCGTTGCGAGACGTGGGCTTTCGCATTGCCATCGATGACCTCGGCGCGGGCTACGCAGGGCTGACGAGCTTCGCCTTGCTCGAACCGGACATCGTCAAGCTCGACATGGCGCTGGTGCGCGGCGTCGACCACAAGTCCGTCCAGCAAAAGCTGGTCGCTTCGATGACCACGCTCTGCAAGGACATGGGGCTTCTGGTGGTCGCCGAGGGCGTTGAAACGCCCCAGGAACGCGACACCTTGATCGCCCTTGGCTGCGATCTGCTGCAAGGGTTCCTCTTCGCTCGGCCCGGTCCAGCGTTCCCCACGGTGCGCTGGTAGACGCGCTCGGCTTCGCGGAACGCAGAGCTGAGCGACTAGCCGCTGCCGCCGAGCTCGTCCTCCGGGATGGGCGGCCGCGCGCGCTGCAAGCAATCGAGGCACAAGGGAGCGCCGCCCTGCGCAGGCGTGCGCAGATGCTGAAGGGAGCCGCAGCAGGTGCAGTGCCAGCTGTCGTCCGACGCCAGCGCAGCGGAGGCATCGCTTAGATCTTCGCGCGTCACGATGCCGACCACGCCGTGCTCGCCGGTGACCAACAAGGAACCGACCTTGCTGCGGTCCATCAGCTGAACCGCATCCGCGCAGGAGGCCTGCTGGTCGATGGTCACGGGCGGATGCATGACCCGGGCAACCGGCAGGTTGAGCGAGAGCTCCTGCAGGTCGCAGGTGCAAACGAAGCCGACGGGCTCGTCACGGCGCACCAGCGGCAGGTGGTGGATGTCGTGCTCCTGCGCGAACTGCAAGGCCTCGTTCACAGGCGTCTCGGGCGTCAGCGCCCACACCGGGGTCGTCATGACCGCCGCAACGGGGACCAGGGCATGATTCATCGAGCGCGAAGGCTGCAAAGGACGCACCAGGCGGAAAACCACGCTGAGATGGGGAGCGCTGGGATGCTACTGGCGCAAAACCGCCCCGTCTGGGTCAGACTGCGACAGGCAGCACCCCGGGCCCGCCCCTATCGCTAGCCGACGCGCGGCGTTCCGAGCGCCACGTCGTCGTACCGAAGGGGCTTGTTGGCGGTGGTATTTTCGAGGGCAAACTTGAAGAGGTTGTAGGCGAAAGGACCCTTGTCCGTCACGTGCAGACTGCCGCTGGCGCCGCCCAGGTTGCTGCTGCCGCCTACGGCAGGGCCTTCGCCGGTGGCCACGCGGTCGAAGCCGACTACGCTCGCGGCCATGGCTCGCGATTCAGAAAAATCCATCCTGAGCCGCGCAGGCGGCAAGCTCGTCAAGGTGCTGGAGCGTGTGGACACGCTCGGGGGCAGGCTGCGCGACGTGGTTGCGAGCAGACTCGCGAGCTCCATGGAGGCAACGCCCAAGAGCGACGTCAGCGGCGTTCCGGCGAAGCCAGTCGTCCGACCAGCGCCCGACAGCGAAGGCTCGAGCGGGCTCGGCGATCCCCAGCGCGCCGTGCAGATCTTCGGACGACGTTCGTGCATGTGGAGCGCGCGGGCGGTCTCGGTCGTCAAGTCGGCGGAGCTCGAGCACGCGTACGTGGAGCTCGGCGGCTTCGGCAGCGACCCACTCGCCAACGAGCTGAAGGCGGCGACCGGGCAGACCACGGTGCCGTACGTATTCGTCCGCGGGCAGTTCGTCGGCGGCTTCAACGCTCTCGATGAGCTGCATCGCTTGGGACAGCTCGAGTATCTGGCGCTCCCGCAGCACGAGCGGGTGAAACACCCGCTGCACGGACGCATCGAGGTCGTGCAGCGCTCGCGCGACGCCGAGCGTGTACCCGGCGAGTAGGCGAAGCCCGGTCGAAGGCAAGCCAGACGTGAAGACAAAGCTCGTGGTCCTGCACGGCCTCAGCATGAACGGCGAGGTCATGTGCCAGAAAATGCAATCTCTCCGAGGGCGACTTGCGGAGCTCGTGGACCTCGAATTCCTGGACGCGCCCCACCCTTCGGGCGAGCACACACTGGCTCGGCTGTACGACGGCGCTCGAGCGGTTTTCCGCCCCGCTCCTCCGCACCTGGAGTGGTGGAATGCGAGCGATGACGCTCGTACCTACCGCGGCCACGAGGCGTCGCTCGAGCTCGTTCGCGAGCGTCTGGCGCAGCACCCGAGCGTTGGACTGCTTGGCTTCAGCCAAGGCGCGACGTTTGCGGCCGCGCTGGCGGCGCTTTCCGAGCGCGCCGAGCTACCCAGGCTCGGCTTCGCAGTGATGATAGCGGGCCGGCTGCCGCGCTCCACCCAGTGGGGACCGCTCTTCGATGTCCCGCTGCGTACCCCATCGCTGCATGTGTGGGGCCTACGCGACCGCTACGCAACCGCGTCGAGCCCCGCGCTCCTCGAGGCCTTTGCGGCGAGCTCCCGCGAGGCGGTGCCGTGGCGCGGTCCCCACGTGGTGCCGACGCATGGAGTCGCGGCGGACGCGATCGTGGACTTCGTTCGCCGCCAGCTGAGCTAAGATCGGGAGGATCGAGCCGCTAAGGCGCCAGCACGCGCTCGGGGTTGCCGAGGTACTCGAAGTGCATCGTGTCCCGCAGTTGTGGGTCATCGCCCAGCCAGTAAAACCCGTAACGGCGAAAGGCCTGAATCCAGCAGCGTGGCAGCTCGGTGCGCTCGTAGATGGTCTTCACGTCGCCCTGACAGGCGCGATGCGTCGGCCAGGGTTCGACGCAGCCGCAGCACGGGTTTCGCTCCGGGTCGATGTCCACGGCGATCCCGAACAGATGGTTGGAAACCTCGCCGCCACGGTAGGTGTTGAGCTGGCGAAAGCCACCCACCGCCTGTGGCGTGTAGCGACTCTTCGGCCCGGTGCAGACCTTGCGGATGCGGCGCTCCACGCAGCGTAGCGCGGGAACCACACGCCGGTGCAAGCTCAACGGCAACCCGAAGAAGCGCGTCGCCACGAATTGCGTGCTGGCAAACTCGGTGTTGGTAGTGCTCAAGTCCACGCCAGCAACGCGGCCATAGTGCTCGACACGGTAGCGAAGGGCGCGCAGGTTCGCCTTGCCGTCCAGCCTTCCTTTGCGCACGATCTGTGAGCGCTCCAGGAACCTCAGTGGCTTTTGCAGCCGGCACTGCGTGGAGGCCGCGGGAGCGGCGCGCGAGACGCTGGGTAAGGCGGCGCCGAGCGCCAAAAACACCGCCATCAACGCAAATAGTCCGGGCCAGATATTGGCGCCGGCGCGCCTCGAGGCCGAGCGAAGCACGAGCATGGCTATTCGGAGCTGGAGTAGAGCGTCGCGGTCTCGCCCAGCAAGGGCAACTGTACGGGCTGTACGCTGAGCGGGGTCTCCACCACCTCCGGGATGAGCGTGCGGCGCCCGCTCACGATGACCTCTTCACCGCCCCCGGGCGCCAGGCGTCTTACGAGCCGATAGGTGGTGTTTCCATGGGCCTGCGCGACCTCGGGTGCGGCGATCATGAGCTGCAGATCGAGGTTTTCACACAGATCGAACAAGACCCCCAGGTTTTCCTGCGAAAGGCGGTTGGCCTCGTCGAGGAACAAGAAGCGCAGCGAGCCCCCGTGTCGCTTTCCACGCAGCAGATTGGCGTCGCGTTCCCACTCCGTGAGCACCACCATCATCAGAGCAGCGCCGACGCCGATTGCTTCGCCGGTCGACAGCTTGGTGGGCGATGCGATCTCCCAGTCGTTGCTGGTCTGGCGCTGGATTTCGACGCCCAGCTCCAGGTACTCACGGTAGTCGAGGATCTTCTGCCCGCCCGAGCGGCCGCCGCCGTAACGGCGAAATATCTCGTCGAGCGCCTCCTCGATGGGCAATTGCGACGAAAACAGCAGCTCTTGCGCTGCGCCCTCGCGCAAGGCGCGCAGCACTTGCTCCATGCGCTCCACGCGCCGCATCTGCACGCGAATGGCCGAAATGCTTCCGAAGCGCACGCCCTCCAGATTCTGATTCAGCCTGCGCACCTGACCCTTGGCCCGGCGCAGCTGGACTTCAATGCCGCGAGCGACGTCCTCGGAAGCCCCGCGTAGATCGTTCTCCTGACGTCCCAGGCGTAGCTCGAGCATCGAGAGATCGTTTCTGAGCCGGTCGAGTGCCTCGAGCGGATCGTCTACGTCGGCAATCGGCGCGGGCAGCCGTCGCTTCAGCCAGTCGCGGGTGAGCTGCCAGGCCAGCAGGTAGCTCTTTGCTAGCGTCCCCTCGCCGGTCAGTGTCGCGTCGATGTCCGTGGCACAGTCGCTTCCGCCCCTAGCGCCGCGCAAGCGGTCACACAGCAGTGCGCTCTTGCCGCGTGCTTCCGACCACAGCTCCAGACTACTTCGACCCTCGAACGCGTCTTCGAAGCGCTGGGTCACTGCGCTCTGCAGCACACCCGAGGCAGACGCTGCGTGCTGCAGCTCGGCCCAGAGCTCGCGAGCAGGGATCGCCTCGCGTTCCGCGGCCAGCAGCTCCAGCCGACTACTTTCGAGTAGGCGAGCTGCATGGCCGCGCCGCTCCTGGCGAAGCGCAAGCTCAGCCGCGAGCGCGTGTTCCTCTCGCTCCATCCCGCTGCGCAGCGCCGAGGCGTCCGAAAGCGCGGCCTGGGCGCCCTCGAGCGCCTCGTTGCTAGGATCGCTGACGCCTTGCTCGGCGAGCTCGGCGTTCACGCGCTCGAGGTGCGCGTCGAGCGCTTGTAGCGCTGCCTCGGCCGTGAGGTGCTGCGCCGTCGCCTGCTCCCAGGCCGCCTCGGTGCTTGCCAGGGCGGCCTCCGCCTGGGCTACCGCGGCTTTCGCTTGCTCGTGCTGCCGTTCGAGAGCGGGGACCACCTGTGCTCGCTCATCGAGCAGGCGCTCGGCGTCCACGAAGCAGAGCGCGTGGCGATGCAACATGACCGAGGCGAGGGCCTGGCTCGCAGCGAAGAGCCGATCGCGCTCGGCTTCCAGCTGTTCGCGCCGTATCTCCTGTGCGTCGTGCGTCTGCGGGCTCGGCGGCACCAGCCGTAGTGTTTCGGCGTGCTCAGTCAAGACGCGACGAGCCGCCGCGCGGGCGGCCAGCTCCTGACGGGCCGCGTTGGTTTCGCCGAGACGCTGCTCGAGCTCTGCACAGCGCTGCGCGTACTCCGGCTCGTCGAGCAAGTGTGCCTCGCCGAGCAGAGCACGTAGACCTTCCACGCGCGGCCGCAAGCTCGCGGCGTTGGCCACGGCTTCGCTGCTTGCGCGAACGGCAAATGCCTCGGCGCTCGCGGCGGCGTCGCGCTCGGCGTGCGTCGCGGCCACGAGAGCACTGGGGTCGCCCGCCTCCAGCAGCTCTGCAACTTCCAGCAGAGCATCCGCCTCGCGCAGGTGTTGCTCGAGCTCGCGGACCTCGGCCAGGACTTGCTCGAGCTCGAGCGTACGGGTCTCCGCTCGCTCGCGCAGCTGTTCGGCGCGGCGCTCGCGGGCCGCGCGCCCGAGCGTGGGGTCGCTCGGCAGATGCGTGAGGCGCAGGGCGGCGGCTTCCCTCACGAGCAGATCCTCACCTAGCAGGGTGCCCGCCTCGCCCGCCGACAAGTCGACGCTCGTATCCACCAGCCAGAGCGAGGCAAGCTCGCGGGGACGATTCTGTAGTGCCTGCGCTCCCCGCAGGGGGTCCTCGAGCACCAGAGCCTGCGCGAGCGGCCCCAGGCGCGCCTGCAACAGGGCGGCTTCATCGAGCTCGAGCTCCTCGAAGCGGTCCACCAACAGCTCGGCGCCGAGCTCGTCGCGGATGCGCAACAAGTCAGCAGGGAAATCACCACCGCGGCCGACCAGAGCGCTGGCCTGGCGCAGCAAGTCGTCACGTTCTTCCGAAAGCTGCAACGCGCGTTGCCGCTGACGCTCACGCGCCTCGGCCCAGTGTGTCCGGGCTTCGTGGACAGCCCGGCGAGTGGGTGCGCTCAAGCGCGTACCCAGGCGCTTGATCTGAGCCTCTATCTCGGTCCAGCGCGTCTGCCGTAGAGTCAACGCAGCGAGGCGCTTGTGGGCGTCGGCCGCGCTGACGCGTGCCGCGGCTGCAGCGGCGTCTTGCGAGCGCGCGGCGAGCTCGGCTGTGCGAAGCTGCCCTTCGGCCTCGGCGAGCAGGTGTTCGACATGCAGAGCGCTCGCCTGCTCACTTGGCACAGCGAGCTCGGCGCTGCGGGTGCGGACGCCGAGCTGCCGCCGCGCGAGCTTGCGTGAGCGATCGAGCTCCGCTGCAAGGTCCGTGCTCTGGCGCACCCGCTCTTCGAGCTGCGTGAGTCGCGATAGCGCTGAGCGCGCTTGCTCGTGAGCGCGTTCGGGCTCCACGTGATCCACCAGCTCCGCCAGCGCCGCCAGCGCTTGCGACCAGGTTTCGCTCCGCGCGTGCAGCAGCTGCAGGTCGCGGTCGAGCTCGGCTCGCTCGCGATCGAGCGCCGCCAGGCGGGCTTGTGCGGACGCGAGCGCGGCGTCCGCGTCCGTAGCAGCGAGCTCCGGCGCAGCGAGGGCGTCGCGTG
>DASQDA010000300.1:0-5171 GCA_035634435.1 Polyangiaceae bacterium | reverse complement strand
ACAGCGACGACGGCAACACGGCCTCGGGTGACGGTTGCCGCTCTAGCTGCACCATCGAGCGTTGCGGCGACAATACCCAGGACGCTGCCGAGCAATGTGACGACGGCAACACGAGCAGCGGCGATGGCTGCAGCAAGCTCTGCGCGCTCGAGACGGTATGCGGCAACGCGCGCATCGAAGGCGCGGAGCAATGCGACGACGGCAACAACGTGTCCGGCGACGGCTGCTCGTCCGTCTGTCGCGCCGAAGCCGTGTGCGGTGACGGCGCGGTTTCGCTGCCAGAGCTCTGCGACGACGGCAACCGCACAAACGCCGACGGCTGCGATTCCAGCTGCCGCCTGGAAGCCCGCTGCGGAAACGGCAGCATCGAGGGTGTCGAGCAATGCGACGATGGCAACACGGCATCCGGTGACGGTTGTCGCGCCACCTGCAGCCTGGAGCGCTGTGGTGACGGCAGTCAGGATGCGGCGGAGCAATGCGACGATGGCAACACCGTTGCGGGTGACGGCTGCAGCCGCATCTGTGCCCTCGAAACCTACTGCGGCAATGGCGCCCGCGAAGGCGCCGAGCAGTGCGACGACGGCAACAACGTGTCCGGCGACGGCTGTAGCTCCGCCTGTGCCACGGAAGCCGTGTGCGGCGATGGCAGCGTGGCCGGCAGCGAACAGTGTGACGATGGCAACAACGTGTCCGGCGACGGCTGCAGCGCAAGTTGTCGCAGCGAAGCGCGCTGCGGCGACGGCGTGCTGGCCGCCGGCGAGCAATGTGACGATGGTAACACCAGCGCGGGCGACGGTTGCCGGGCAAACTGCAGCGTCGAGCGCTGTGGCGACAGCGTCAAGGATGCCGCCGAACAGTGCGACGATGGCAACACCATGTCCGGTGACGGTTGCAGCAAGCTGTGCCAGGCGGAGACCTTCTGCGGCAATGGCGTACGTGAAGGCGCCGAGCAGTGCGACGATGGTAACAACGCCTCAGGTGACGGCTGCTCGTCAATCTGCGCGCTCGAGGCGACCTGCGGCAACGGCGCTCGCGAAGGCGCCGAGCAGTGCGACGATGGCAACCGCGTGGCGGGGGACGGCTGTAACGCAAGCTGCCGCTCGGAGGCAGTCTGCGGTGACGGCACCATCGGCGGCACCGAGAGCTGCGACGACGGCAACGCGAGCTCGGGTGACGGTTGTCGCGCCGACTGCACGGTGGAGCGCTGTGGTGACCTCATCGTCGACGTTCGTGAACAGTGCGACGACGGCAACACGGCTTCGGGCGATGGTTGCAGCAACAGCTGCGCGCTCGAGACCTTCTGCGGCAACGCAGTGCGCGAGGGCGCCGAGCAGTGCGACGACGGCAACAACGTCTCTGGCGACGGTTGCTCTTCGGCGTGCCGCTTCGAGGCGCGTTGCGGTGACGGGGTTGTCAGTGGCAGCGAGCAATGCGACGATGGCAACAACCTTGCCGGCGATGGCTGCAGCTCCAACTGCCGGCGCGAGAACGTTTGCGGCGACCGCGTCATCGGTGCGGCAGAGACCTGTGACGATGGCAACACGACCTCCGGCGATGGTTGTCGTGCGGATTGTCAGATCGAACGCTGCGGCGACGCCGTGAGGGACGCGGCCGAGCAATGCGACGACGGCAACACGACGTCGGGCGATGGTTGCAGCCGTACTTGCCGGCTCGAGGTGTGGTGTGGCAACGGTCGCGTAGACCAGGCGAGCGAGCAGTGCGACGATGGCAACAACATGTCGGGTGACGGCTGCTCGTCGACCTGCCAGGGCGAGACCGTGTGCGGCGACGCGGACATAGGCGGCAACGAACAGTGCGACGATGGCAACAGGACGAGCGGCGACGGCTGCAGCGCGACCTGTCGCCTCGAGCAGGTCTGCGGCGACGCGCAGGTCGACGCCGGCGAACAGTGCGACGATGGCAATCGGTTCAGCGGCGACGGCTGCAGCGCCAATTGCGAGGTGGAGGTGCGCTGATTGGAGCGCAGGCAGGCGAGTGCCCTGCCTCCCGCCGTGCGCGAGCGGCGCCGCCCGGAAATCCACAACGCTGGGCGAGAGGCGGCGTTTCCGCCGCTTCGTGCGCCCAGGGGCACGCTGGGAGCGGCCTGCCAGTGGCGGCGTCTTCCGCCGTGGTACTCTGCGGCACTGAGCTTGGAACGTTAGAGACTGGTCTGCGAGCAGCGAGGGCAATGACGCTACCCACCGAGCCAATTGGCAGCATTCCACGGCCTCAGGAGCTGATTGACGCTGTAGCGAGGCGCCAGGGTCAGGTGGATCATCCTGACCTCGAGCCCTTGTTCGAAGCAGCCGTGCGCGACACCATCGCGCGCTTCGAGGCCACGGGCTCGCCGGTCGTGAGCGATGGCGAGCAGCGGAAGTATCACAACTTCTGGGACTACTGCGTGCACGGGCTGCCAAACATGGCGCCGGACGGTTTCAAGATCCCTTTTGCAGCAGGTCACACCCGGCGCATGCCGCGTTTGACTCACGCGCCCTTCAGGTACCGGCAGCATGCCGACCGGTATCTGGAGGTAGCGCAGCCGAGATCGTGGTGCACGACTCGGGCGTGGGCATCAGCCCCGAGTTTTTACCTCACGTATTCGAGCGGTTTCGCCAGGCAGAAGCATCGACGACCCGCAAGTATGGCGGGCTTGGCCTAGGCCTCTCCATCGTCAAGCAGCTGGTCGAGCTGCACGGCGGCCGCGTATTCGCGGAGAGCGCGGGTGTGGGCCAGGGTGCTTCGTTCCGTGTGAGCCTGCCGCTGCGGCCCGTGTATGCTTCCGACCGCGCACGGCGAGAGCATCCGACCTCTGAGCGCCCTGCTTCGCTGACGCAAGCGGAGGTTTCACTCGCCAGCCTCCGGGTGCTCGTCGTCGACGACGAGCAAGACGCCCGCGAGCTAGTCAGCCTCGTCATCACTGATGCGGGTGCCGAGGTTCACACCGCCGCCAGCGCCCAGGAGGGATTGGCGCTATTGAAGCGGCAGCGCGTCGACGTGATCGTCAGCGACATCGGCATGCCTGAACGGGATGGCTACGAGCTCCTTCGCGATGTTCGTCGGCTGGCCAATGATCGCGGCGGCCGGACGCCGGCCATTGCCTTGACAGCGTTTGCCCGCTCCGAGGACCGCACGCGCGCCATGCTCGCGGGCTTTCAAGCGCACGTCGCCAAGCCGATCGAGCCGGACGAGCTGGTCGCCACCATCAAGAGCCTGACCGCCAACGCGGCCGAACCGAAGCGCTGAACGAGCCGCTCAGACTGGCTCGGCCAACAGGCGCTGAAAGGCGGCGGTGCCGAGCGCACGCAAGGTTCGTATGTTCTTCAGGTAGATCGAGTCCGGGTCAGGATAACTGGCCAGGGCGCGTTCCACGCTGGCCTCTCGCAGGAGGTGCAAGATGGGGTAAGGCGCGCGATTGCTGTTGTTGGCGGCGTCCTCCGGCTCGCTATCGGCAAAGCAGTAGTCAGGATGAAAGCTGGCGAGCTGCAGCTCGCCAGCGAGCCCCAGCTTCTCGAGCGCGCGCTGCGCGCGCCGAAGAAAGGCGTTGAACTCCAGAAAGTCAGCCAGCGCGTTCGGATGAATCAGCAAGGTGGTATCGATCACCGCCGGATCGGCAGCCATCAACCCTTGCAGCTCACTCGTCAGCTCCTGCAGCAGGGCTGCGGGCTCGACGGCCGCGCTAACGACGTAGCGAATCTGCTGCCTCGCAAACACGGCCCTCGCAAAGGGGCACAAGCCGAGTCCAATTACGGCGCGCTCGAGCCAGCGCTCGGTCGCCGCCAGCACGATCGCGCTATTGGGCTCTAGAGTCGCCACGCGGCTCCAGGGGCTTCAGAGTGCCAGCCGTTGCGGCGTCCACGTGGGCCCTGCCGAGCGGGGGCCCTCGGCTGTCCAGAGGAGCTCGTCGATGCACATGCGGCGTGCCGTCATCTGGGCATCCCAGGCGTGATAGACGATGTACGGCGTCCGCCCGTCGGGCCCGATGACAACGCTGTTGTGCCCGGGGCCAAGCACCTGGCCCGGCACCGCCTTGAGCACCCGCGGTTGAACGCAGTTCTCGCTTCCCGAGTAAGGCCCGAGCACGTCGTCCGCGACGGCATAGTCGACGCCGTAGTTCGCTGTCTGCCAGCAGCCGCCGCTGTAGAGGCAGTAGTACTTGCCCTCGCGCTCCAGCACGCTCGGCCCCTCGAGCGTGTGCCAGTCATAAAGCTCACCGTACATCGGGCGGTTCGCCTGGAACCTCTGCCAATCGTGGCTGGCCCGCAGCACGACGCCGCTGCGCTCGCCGAGGTGGACCATGTCTACCAGCTCTTGCACCACCAGCGCGGTGCCCGGCCGGATGCGCCGCGGACCTTGGCTCTCCGGGTCGAAGTCGAGAAAGTCTCGCGCATAGAACAGGTACCAGCGCCCATCGCGGTCCCGAAAGGGAGGGGGATCGATGGCAAAGGCGCAGGTGTCGGGTGAGATCAGGGCGTGTCCTACGTCTTCATACGGACCGCCCGGCGCGGAGCTCGTGGCAACGCGCAACTGGTGACGCTTGTCGCCGTGCCCCACGGAGTAATACAGATGAAACAAGCCATTGGCGTAAGCAATCTCGGGCGCCCAGAAGTTGTCGCCCAGCTGCTTGGGCGGACGTGTCAGCGCGGGGCCGAGCGGCTGCCAATCGCTCAAGTCCCTCGACCGCAGCATCGGAAAGATGCGGTTGCCGAGCGTGCCCTGACTCTCTTCCGGTCCGGTACCAATCGCGTAGTATTGCCCCTCGTGGTGGAACACGAAAGGATCCGCAAAGTAGTTGCCGTACACCGGGTTGACATAGGTGCGGTGAGCGTCGTGCGGCGAGCTTGCTTGGGTCATCAGTATTGAAACTCCACGTAGGACTCGGAAGGCAGCTGCGGGAGCGCCTCGACGACGTTGCAGCGCAGGAGCTTGCGGAGCTCGAGACTCAACGCATCGTAGGCTGCACGCGGAACGTTCAAATCGACTTTGGGCGTGTGGAGCCAGTGCATGACGTAGCCCAGGGCAACCATCGGCCGAGGCTCGGCGGACCGATTGGGGGAGCCGCGGTGTAGCGCCAGCGGGGTGCGGATCAACACGTCACCCAGCTCCATGTGCACCGATTCGATCGGGATCTCTCCGCTCGCCACGCGGGAAAGCCCCTCGGCGCGCGAAAGCCG
>DASQDA010000299.1:0-5503 GCA_035634435.1 Polyangiaceae bacterium | reverse complement strand
AACCCGCCGGGCACACGCGGGCGATAGGGTCACGGCTTGACGTCGGCGCCAGCAGCCGGCGCATCGTCGTTCCCACCGGGCAGGTCCTAGTCAGCCGGCCAGGTCGAAGGGCGCGACGCCAACCACAAAGGATTGCAGTGGCGCGATGGCCTACCTTCTCCCTAGCGAATTCGTCACCAAGATGGTCGATGCAGGCGAATCAAAAGTCTTCATGTCGACCCGAGACACGCTGATCCGCAGCTTCATGGCAGGCGCGCTCCTGTCGCTGGCCGCCGTCTTCGCCGTCACGGTCACCGTACAAACAGGCTCGCCACTCCTCGGCGCGGTGCTGTTCCCGGTCGGCTTTTGTATGTTGTACCTGCTCGGCTTCGACCTACTGACAGGCGTCTTCATGCTCAGCCCCTTGGCGCTGCTCGACAAGCGCCCCGGCGTCACGATGCGAGGGGTGCTGCGCAATTGGGGGTTGGTGTTCATTGGCAACTTCAGCGGCGCGCTGGTGGTCGCCGGCATGATGGCGTTCGTTTTTACTTATGGCTTTTCCACTGACCCAGGCGCTGTCGGCGCAAAGATCGCCAGCATCGGCCATGATCGCACGGTGGGCTACGCCGCGTACGGCATAGGCGGCTGGTTGACCATCCTGCTCCGCGGCATCCTCTGCAACTGGATGGTGTCGACCGGCGTCGTGGGGGCGATGATCTCCACCCACGTGAGCGGCAAGGTCATCGCCATGTGGATGCCCATCATGTTGTTCTTCTACATGACGTTCGAGCACTCGGTCGTGAACATGTTCCTGTTTCCGTCCGCGATGATTCTGGGCGGCCAGTTCTCCCTCGCCGACTACTTCATCTGGAACGAGATCCCGACCGTGCTCGGCAACCTGATCGGTGGAATTGCGTTCACTGGCCTCACCCTCTACAGCACGCACGTTCGAACCGCCCCGAAACGCAAGGTCGCTGCCGTGACCGTCGCCACCCGGCTCGCCAAGAGCGCCTGAAGCGCTGAGTGGCTGGTGAGCCCGTCAGGGCCGCCGCGTTGGCGGGCCTGGCAGGGCTGATGGCTCCGCGCGGCTTGGTAATTCATGCACACGCCACTACGAATTTCGCTCGGGCAATACTCCGACAAGGGTAGGAAGAGCGCCAATCAAGATTTTCACGGTGCGCTCATCCCGAAGGAGCCGCTCGCGACGCTGAAAGGCACCTGCGTCGCTCTGGCCGATGGCATCAGCAGCAGCGGGGTGAGCGCGGAGGCCAGCGAAGCCGCGGTGACGAGCTTGCTGGAGGACTACTACTGCACCTCGGAAGCTTGGTCAGTGAAGACCTCCGTCGAGCGTGTGATGAGCGCGGCCAATTCCTGGTTGCACTCGCAGACGCTGCGCAGCCCTTTCCGCTACGAAAGGGACCACGGATACGTTTGCACCTTCAGCGCGCTGGTGCTGAAGTCCGCCGTCGCGCACGTCTTCCATGTCGGTGACTCGCGTATCTACCAAGTGCGTGCTGCGGGTCTCGAACGACTGACGAACGATCACCGCGTCCGGGTATCGGCCGAGGAGAGCTATCTCAGCCGTGCCCTCGGCGCGAGCGCACGCCTCGAGCTGGACTACAGCGCCGTCCCCCTCGAGCAGGGCAGCCTGTTTCTGCTGGTCACCGACGGGGTGTTCGAGCACGTGAGCGACGAGCAGCTGTTCGACCTCGTCGGGCGTCATCCCACCGATCTTGATCTGGCGGCGCGGCAGATCGTCGAGGCGGCGTACTCCAACGGCAGCCCTGACAATCTCACGGTTCAGATCGTGCGCGTGGACGCCTTACCCAGCCAGGACGCCGCGGAAGTCTTGCTGGAGCTTTCGGATCTGCCGCTGCCGCCGCTGCCCGAGCCCAGAATGCGCTTCGACGGCTACACCATCGTCCGGGAGGTGCACGCCAGCCATCGCAGCCACGTCTACTTGGCCGTGGACGAGCAAACCCAGCAGCGCGCAATCCTCAAGATCCCAGCCATCGATCTTCGAGCCGAGTCGAGGTTGCTGGAAAGGTTTCTGATGGAGGAGTGGATTGCACGCCGTATCGACAACGCCCACGTGCTCAGGCTTCGACCTCAGACCCGACGCCGTAACTTCGTGTACCTCGCGACGGAATACATCGAGGGACAAACCTTGACCCAGTGGATGATCGATCATCCCAAACCGAGCGTCGAAGCGGTGCGGCAGATCGTGGAGCAAGTGGCTCGCGGGCTCAACGCCTTCCACAAGCTCGAGATGGTGCACCAGGACCTGCGGCCCGACAACATCATGATCGACTCATCCGGCACCGTGAAGATCATCGACTTCGGGTCCGTGCACGTGGCCGGCGTCGCTGAGCTGGTAGCGGAGGTTGCGCATCCAGAGATCCTGGGAACCGTGCAGTATGCGGCTCCGGAATACTTCCTGGGCGAGGTGGGGTCCAGTCGCTCCGACCTGTTCTCGCTCGGAGTCATCACCTACCAGATGCTCTCGGGTCGCTTGCCTTACGGCACGGAAGTGTCCAAGCGCCGCACCAGACAAGCGCAGCTACGACTCGTCTACCAATCGGTGCTCCACCGCGACCGCGAGGTACCGGCCTGGATCGACGATGCGCTTCGTAAAGCCGTGCACCCCGATCCGGCGAAGCGCTACGCCGAGCTTTCAGAGCTCGTTTATGATCTCCGGCATCCGAGTCGCGCGTTCGTCAGCAAAGCCACGCCGCCGCTGCTCGAACGCAATCCAGCCGCGTTCTGGAAAGGCGTTGCCGCCATCCTGACGCTGATCATCATCCTGCTGTTGAGAGAGCTGATGTAGGCGCGCGGGTCACCTTTTTTGCGCAGATGGATGGCGTTGACGAGCCCGTTGGTCGCTCGCGGCGAAGTCTCGCTAGCCGAGCTTTCATGCGCGGTGTGCTCGAGGTGTCGAACCAGGCGGTAGACACTGCAATGCTCTTTGCCTACTCGGCTGACGTCGAGTTGCTGAATCGCGGGACAGAGCTGCCTGTCAACAACGACCCGCATGTGCACGCCGCCGGATCAACGGTTTCCGCGGCGACCCGGAGTAGCTCGGAGTCGTGAGGTGACGTACGCGCGTCTTCTCAACGCAAAGAGGCCAACTCGCGTTGTCCCTTCTCTCTCTGCGCGCCCGGGAGGATTCGAACCTCCGACCCCCGGTTCCGTAGACCGGTGCTCTATCCAGCTGAGCTACGGGCGCGTTCTCTCGGGCCCCTGGGGCCGTTAAGGTTCGGGGATTCTCCTCATGGCGAGGGGTCTGTCAAGGGGCAAAGCCCGGACCCTGCGCCGGCAGCCGCCGAAACCAGCCGTGGCGACGGCGAAGCGAAAGCGCGAGCAGGCACAATCAGGCGGTATTCGATGGCAAAGCCGGGTCGCACGCCCGCGCCAAATTCGTCACGCGCCAGCGCGCCAGGCCTCGAGGCGACGCTCTTGTCGCTGCGCCTCCGCGAGCAGGCGCTCCACGAAGGGCTCGACCGCGGGATCGGCGCGCCGTCCGCCGCGCACGACGAGCTTCACCGGCACCGGCAAGACGCTTGCGAGCTCCCAGGTAACCGCACCCAGGTGCGGCTCTTGGAGCGGAAGCGCCGGGACCAAACCGATACCGACACCACCACCCGCGTAGGCCAGCAGCAACGACACGCTGGGCACGTCGATGGTCGAGGCCGGCCGCAGACCGTGCTGCTCCAGGTAGTCATCCAGCAACTGACGGCCAAGGCTGCCGGCGGCGAGCCTCAGCAGTGGCTCGCCCTGTAAACGCTCGGTCAAGGGACGACGCTTGCCGGCGCGGCGCGGACCCACCCAGCAGAAGGGCTGGTCGAACAGCCGTTGCGTGCTCAGACCCGATCGCTCGCCGGCGAACGAAACGATGGCCATCTCTACCTCTCCACGCTCGAGACGGGCCAGCGCTTCCTCGGAGTGAACCGTGGAAATCTCGAAGTGCAAAGGTGCGCCGCGCGCCGCCAGGTCCCGTAGCACGGGGATCAGCAACGGCTTCGCCAGGTAGTCGCTCACCGCTATCCGCAGCGTGGTAGCTGCGGAGCCCGATAGCTGCCCGAACAGACGGAACACGGCTTCCGCCTCGTCGAACAGGCGCGTTGTGCTGGGAAGCACCTGTTGACCGGCCTGCGTGAGTACCAGTCCACGCCCCCGGCGCTCGAACAGCGCCACTCCGAGCGTCTCACTCAGGTGACGGAGCTGCTGACTCACGGCCGACGGCGTCTTGTTCAGGTGTCGTGCCGCAGCCGCCACGGAGCCAAGGCGCGCCACGATCATCGCGTCGTAGAGGGCGGGAATGATTGCTGCGTCGATCACGTCACTGCCCTGCCTCAGCCGCCGCGGCGCTCGCGCTGGCGACGACGCGCAAAACGCGCGCCTCTCACGCCAGCCACAATGACACCTCCGGAGAGGGCGCCGCTGCAGAGCAAAGCCGAGTGCACATCGCCAATGTGCCAGGCGAACGCGCACAGGAGCGACAGTGCGACGCTGGCAGCGGCCACGAGCAGCAGGTCGCGGCCTGCCACGCGATTCGCCTCGTACCACACGGTGCTGTCCTCCAGCGTCGCCTCCAACCGCAACCCGTAGAGCCCGTTTGGAGGGATCTTGCCGAGCACCAAGGGCAGCGCGACGACAACCAGCACACCAGAAGCAATCAGGAAGGTGGCCAAAATTTGGAGTGCCATGGGTCGGAAGGGGGCCGCTGGAACACAGGTCGAGCTCGCGCTTGCGTGCTCGAGTGGGAGCGAAGGATTGTTAAGCTCAGCTTAGCTTATACCCAAGGAAGTTTCATTGGACTTAATTGGCCGTGGGCGGAATACTCAGCTCTCGTTCAGCGCTGCTGATCGCGACACCAGGAGGTCATTGCCGTGGGCCAGAACCTATTTCAGAAAGTGTGGGATCAGCACGTCGTCCGCGTGTTGCCGAACGGATCCGCTCAAGTCTTCATCGGCTTGCACCTGATCCACGAGGTGACCAGCCCACAAGCGTTCGGCATGTTGCGCGATCTGGGGCTGCGGGTCGCCCACCCCGAGCGGACCTTCGCAACCGTCGACCATATCGTGCCGACGGACACCCTGCTGCGCCCCTATCGCGACAACCTTGCCGAGGGCATGATCATCGCCTTGGAGCAGGCGTGTCGCGAGTTCGGCATTCGCTTCTTCGACGTGGCCTCGGGGCATCAGGGCATCGTGCACGTGATCGGGCCCGAGCTCGGCCTCACGCAGCCTGGGATGACCATTGCCTGCGGCGACTCCCACACATCGACGCATGGCGCCTTCGGAGCGATCGCGTTTGGTATCGGCACCACCCAGGTACGGGACGTCTTGGCAACGCAGACGTTGAGCCTGGCGCCCATGAAGGTGCGGCGCATCGAGGTGAGCGGCAAGCTCGCGCCTGGCGTCTATGCCAAGGACATCATCTTGCACGTAATTCGCAAGCTTGGCGTCAATGGCGGGACGGGGTTCGCCTACGAATACGCCGGCGACGCCATCGAAGCGTTGAG
>DASQDA010000298.1:0-2213 GCA_035634435.1 Polyangiaceae bacterium | reverse complement strand
GCTCAACGACGAGCAGCAGTTCGGCGTCAAGATCATCTACCGCTCCGTCGAGGAGCCCCTGCGCCAGATCGTCGCCAACGCTGGCGAGGAAGGCTCTATCGTCGTGCAGAAGGTGCGCGAGGGAACGGGCAACTTCGGCTTCAACGCGGCGACCGGCAAGTACGGCGATCTCGTGGCTGAAGGCGTCATCGACCCCGTCAAGGTGGTGCGTTCGGCGCTGCAGAACGCCGCGAGCGTTGCGGGTTTGATGCTCACGACCGAGGCACTCGTTGCCGAGCGTCCCAAGGAAGACAAGGGCCAGGCCCAGGGTGGCGGCGGGCACGCACACGGCGGTGGCGGCGACTTCTGATCGGGAAAGCTGAGCCTTCCGGGCTTGGCTGCTGAAAGCGCGCGGCTCTGTCGAAAGGCGGGCCGCGCGTTTTCCTTTTTGTAAAGCGGGGTCGCTCAACGCGAACGCGCGTCAGCTCGCTGGCTTCGTGTTAGTCGTTTTACTGGCGGATGGTGAAGTGGTGGAGGTCTGGCGTAGGGCTGCTCGGCATCGTGTGTGCCGTCCGACCGGCGTCCGCACAGTCCGTATCCATGGACGAGAAGGTCGAGCGGCCAGCACCAGCGACGCCCCCAGCGCCGGCCAAGACCCCGGTGGTCCCACGCCCGCGCCCCGTGCTGACCCGCCCGGCGCCGCTTGCGACGCCAGTGGACTATCCCGAGGCCGGGGAGGGCGAGCAAGAAGTCGCCCTCGAGCTGTTAATCTCCGCCGAAGGTGCCGTCACTGACGTCGCCTTGCTGGAGGGCGCGGCTCCGTTCGCGGAGAGCGCGCTGAGCGCGGCGCGGTCGTGGCGCTTCCAGCCGGCCACCCGCGACGGCAAACCCGTCGCGGCGAAGATCCGCTACCGCGTGCGTTTCGTGCCACCGAGCGACGAGCCAGCGCCGGAGGCAGCTGAGCCCTCTCCCGCGCCTGCGGCCGCTTCGGACTCGACCGGAGCGCCGGACACGCTCGCGCCCGTCAAAGAGGCTCCCTACGAGATCGTGGTGCTCGGCACGCGAGCGCCCATTCGCCACCAGCTCGGACGCGCCGACGTGCACGACATGCCGGGTGCCTTCGGCGATCCCTACCGCGCCATCGAAGTGTTGCCAGGGGTCGTCCCGATCGTGAGCGGGCTGCCCTACTTCTACGTGCGCGGAGCGCCGCCCGGTAACGTCGGTTACTTCTTCGACGGCATTCCCGTGCCCTTCCTGTACCACTTCGCTGCGGGCCCCGGCGTGTTGCATCCGGCCTTCGTGGAGACGGTGGATCTCTACCCGGGCGCGTATCCGGTCCGCTACGGCCGCTTCGCTGGCGCGATCGTCGCGGGCGAGATGGCGCCGCCGGGCTATCGCTTGCGCGGTGAAGCCAGCATCCGAGTCGTGGACAGCGGCGCGATGGTCGAAGCGCCGTTCGCGGACGGCCGCGGCTCCGTCATGGTCGGCGGTCGCTATTCCTACACCGCGCTCGTGCTGTCGCTCATCGTGCCCGAGGTCACGGTCAGCTACTGGGACTATCAGACGCGCGCGCGTTATCAGCTCGACGCCAACGACAGCATCGAGCTCCTGGCGTTCGGCTCGGGCGACTTCGTCTCCGAAACCGAGACGGTCACGCTTACCCCGCGCGACGAAGCCGAAGGCTTTCGCCGGGTCGAACGCGAAAATACGCTGGTCAACGTCGGCTTTCACCGGCTGGATCTGCGCTGGGATCACGGCCTGCAGCGCGGCAAGTGGCGCAACGCTTTGTAGCTCGGTCGCGACCGGACTGCGGGCGACAACGACTCCGTCAGTGTCACCAATTGGATGCTCGGCGTGCGCAGCGAGGTCGAGAAGGTTCTCGAGCCCGGTCTCACGTTTCGCGCTGGCGCGGACGCGCTCGTGGAGTCACTCAGCCAGGAGGTCGACTACGACAACAACGACGATGGCGGCAGCTTCGAGCGAGCCCCGTCGGGCTCGGAAGCCATCGGTGAGCGCCCGGACGTGGCCGCGCAGATCATCGAAATGCCGGAGGACGAGGACCCCGACTTCGGCTTCAGCCGCGCGCGACGCGACTTCACGGCGGGCGCCTGGGCCGACGTGGTGTGGGACGTGGCACGCAATGTCCGGATCACTCCGGGCGTGCGGTTCGACGTCTTCGTCTCTGGCAAGCAGGCTGCGATCGGTGTCGACCCGCGCATCACCGCAGAGTTCAA
>DASQDA010000297.1:0-8163 GCA_035634435.1 Polyangiaceae bacterium | reverse complement strand
AAACGATCTTGCTCGTCGAGGACGACGATCAGGTCCGCATCGTGGCGCAAAGCATTCTGCGTAAGCAGGGCTATCACGTTCTCACCGCCCGCGACGCCGAGGAGGCCTTGTCGCACTCGGAACGATACGCCGGCACGATCGACCTTCTGCTCACGGACGTGGTGATGCCGCTCGTCAGCGGCCGTGAGCTCGCCGAGCACCTGACTTCGCTACGTCCAGGTGTAAAGGTGCTCTACATGTCAGGCCACACCGACAACTGCATCGTGCGCCACGGAACCATCGAATTGAACGTGGCCTACGTCGAAAAGCCGCTCACGCCCGTGCGCCTGGCGGCCAAGGTTCGTGCGGTGCTCGACGACGACGCCATCTCTAACCCGGTCTGAGGCGGACACTCGGAGCGTCCAGCACCTCCCGCACTTTTCGGGAGAGCGCGCCGGGCGTGATTGGCTTGGAGAGATACGCGATACCGGCGTCGAGCGTTCCGTGGGTGACGACCGTGTTCTCGGCGTAGCCCGACATGTAGAGCACCTTGAGGTCGGCCCGATTGGCGGGCAGCTGCGCAACCAGCTCGCGACCTCCCATGCGCGGCATCACCACGTCGGTGAGCAGCAGATCGATCGCGGTGTCGGTCTGCTCACACACCGACAGTGCCTCGACGCCATTCTGTGCCTCCAGAACCTTGTAGCCGTGGCGGCGGAGCGCGGAACGAACGGCAGCCCGCAGCGCCGCGTCGTCCTCGACCACCAAGATTGTCTCCGTCCCGACCAGCGAGGACGGTGCCCTGGAGGGCGGCGCAAGCGGCTCGACCGGGCGATCGCTCTGCGGAAGGTACACGTTGAACGTGGTGCCTTGTCCGAGCTCGGTGATGACGGTGATGTGTCCGCCGCTCTGTTTCACGATACCGAACACGGTCGAGAGACCGAGTCCCGTGCCGCGTCCTTGCTCCTTCGTCGAGAAGAACGGCTCGAAGATACGTTCCACGATCGCCGGGTCGATACCCGTTCCGGCATCGCTCACGGATAGCAAAACGTAGTCTCCGGCTCGGACCTCCGGGTGCTCGGCGACGTAGTCCGCGCCTAGCCGTACGTTGCTGGTTTCCACGGCTAAGACGCCGCCGTCGGGCATGGCGTCCCGCGCGTTCAAACACAGGTTGATGATGACCTGATCGATCTGGCCGGGATCTCCATACACCCTGCCCAGGCCCGGCGCCGCCGCCATACGCAGCTGGATGTGCTCGCCCAGCAGCCGCGCGAGCATGATTTGCAACCCTGACACCCGCTGCTCCACCGCCACCACCTGCGGAGCGAGGATTTGCTGGCGACTGAAGGTCAAGAGCTGTCGGGTCAGGCTGCCGGCCTTCTGCGCAGCAATCATCACCTGCTCGATGTCGGCGCGTGCGGACGAATCCGGCGCGAGCGTGTCCAGGGCGAACTCGCTGAAGTTCAGGATGACGGAGAGCAGATTGTTGAAGTCGTGCGCCACACCCCCGGCGAGGCTGCCCACGGCCTCCATCTTGTGTGATTGTCGCAGCTGCTCCTCCGTGCGACGCAGCAACGCCTCGGCTTTGCGGCGCTCGGTCAGATCCCGCGCGCTCCGGCTGGCCCCACCGGTGTTGCCCTTGGCATCGCGGATCGCGGAAGCAACCAGAGAGACCTCCACGAGCGAGCCGTCCTTGCGGCGACGCACGGTCTCGCGCGGCGGTACCGCTTCTCCCTGGACGATGCAATTGAGCATCTGCTGCTCTTCGTCCAGCCGATCCAATGGCAGGAGGAAGTCCACCGTCCTGCCAATGGCCTCCTCCGCCGTATACCCGTACAGCTGCTCGGCTCCGCGGTTCCAGCTGGTGATGACGCCCTTCAGGTCCGTTCCCTTGATGGCGTCTTGCGACGACTCAACCAGGGCCGCGAGTTGATTGCGAGCAGCCTCGGAACGCCAGCGTTCGGAGATGTCCGTGAACAGCGCAATGGCCCCTTCGTAGGCGCCGTCGCTGCCGAACATTGGATTGGTCTTCACGAGCGCCCACAGGACGCTGCCATCCTTCCTGCGGTAAGCCGACTCGTGATTTTCGGCGAGGCCTTGGCGCCGGTGTGCAAGCTTCAGCTCCATCTGCGCAGCGGTGGCTTCGTCGATGAACGCCAGCACGCTTTCCCCAAGCATCTCGCTCCGCGTGTACCCGAGCATCTCGGCCATGCGCGCGTTGACGAAGGTGGTTTTGCTTTCGGCGTCGATGGTCCACACGCCTTCGGATGTGGTCTCGACGATGCGTCGGTACTTTTCCTCCGCCAGGCGCACTTGCTCCAGGCTGCTGCGTCGGGCGGTGATGTCTTGAATGAAGCCGACCAGCCGACGCTCGTCACCTTCGCCGTAATCCTGCACGGACGCTCGCTGGTAAACCCAGCGCACCTCGCCGCTTGGCCACACGATCCGATGCTCGAGCTCGTAAACCGTGCCGGTCTGCCAGGCGCCCTCCAGCGCCTGCCCTAGCCGCGCGCGGTCCTCCGGATGCACGCGATCGAGGAAGAGGCGCGCGGTCGCTGGTCTGGTGTCTCGAACGCCCAGAACGCGGTACGTTTCGTCGGACCAGAACGCCGGCGCGTCCACATCGAACGGCGCGGCCCAGATGCCCATCTGCGCGATGGCCTGGGCCTCGGCCATGAAGGCGTGCTGGTCGCCCAGGTCGCGTTCAGCCCGCTTGCGATCGGAAATGTCGCGCAGGTTGCCAACAATCGCCGACACCGCCTCGCTCGCAAGCTGATTGCTGAAGGCGGCCTCCACCCAGCGCATCGATCCGTCTCCGGCAGTACAACGCAGCTCCAGCGTGATGCGCTCGGCAGGCTGACGGCGCAGCTGGGCTAGGGCGTCGAGAAGTAGTGAGCGGTCCTGCTCCAGCACGAGCTCCGCCAGTGCGCTGCCGACCAGCGACGCCGGGTCGTGACCCAGCACGCGCAAGCTAGACGGGCTCACGTACAGGAGCGCTCCGTCCTCAGCGGCGAGCGCGACGACTTCCGAGCTGTTCTCGATCACGCCGCGAAAGCGCGCCTCGCTCCGGCCCTGAGCGGCCTCTGCGGCGGCCCGCTCGGTGACGTCGACGGACACGTTGATGGCGCCGATGACTTCCCCGTCGGGGTTGCGCATCGGGCTCACGATCGCGTTGAACACAGCATCTTGGTAGTGGTGCTCGTAGCGGACGACTTCCCCCGCAAGGACGCGCTGCAGATACGCGTCCCCTTCGGGGAACAGCCGATACACGAAGGTACCGATCAGGTCTTCCGGCTGGATGGACAAGCGTTCCAGGCCCTTGCCTTCGGCAAGAATGCACACGCCTTCGGCGTTCACCGCGCCCAGCACCAGCGGCGCACTGGCCACTACCGTACGAAGTTGTTCTTCAGCTCGGCGTAGCGTCTCCTGTGTCTGACGCTGTTCGGTGACGTCCCGTAGGAGCGCCAGGTCGAGGCCGGGTAAGACGTTGGCGGTGGCGCAGTACTCCACGTGCCGAATGACGCCCTTGCGCACCAGTGAAAGCTCGCCGCGTAGTCCCTCCAGCTTCAAGAGCTCGGCGAAGCTTGCATCGAACAGCGCGGGGCTGGAGAAGAGCGAGCCGAGCGGCTTGCCGAGAAGCTCGGCCTGCGATTGCCCGAACAGCTCACAGGCGGCCGGGTTCATGTGGACCAGGGCGCCGCTGCCGTCCATCAGCACGATCGCATCGACGGCGCCGTGAAAGATGCCACGCATCAGGCGCTCGTTGGAACGCAGGGCTTCCTGCGCGTCGTGCAGCAGCAGGTGATTGAGCCCATCGGCGCTGGCAACGGCGTCGACCTGTCCGGCGGCCATCGCAACCAGTGCCTGCTCCGCGTCGGCGAGCTGCAACGTCAGCTCCTCGATACGTCTGAGCGCTTCCGCTTCAGACATGCGTGTCGTCCTGGAGGCCGAGCGCGTCGAGCACGACAGGCGCGTCGTTCAGCGAACCGATGATCTTACGTTGCGGCGCCGGCGCTAGCTTGAGCAGCGTCGGGGTCACCATGATGCCGTCCGGCAGTCCGCGCTCCGGATTCAGCAGCAGATCGACGATCTCCAGCTCCATCGGATCCGTGCGACCCCGCAGCAGCCGGCGCAGATTGGCGAGCGCCATCTGCGAGTTGGCGGATGACCCGGCGACGTACAAGCGCAGCAACAGCGTACCTGGTGGCTCCACCACGCCAGGCACCGTCGGCGGTTTCATTCGGCGCTCCCCAGGCCGAGATCGGCTCCGCGCCGAACCAGCAAGCTTGCGTGGTCGGCGTCGAGCCGCTCCTTCTCCGCCTGCCGCTCGCCGCGCGCCTGTTGCAACTCGCTCTCACGCAAGGCTTGCTCTCGTGCCAGCACACCTAGGCGCAGCTTGGTTTCGGCGAGCGCGACCTCGGCGCTTTGCTCGCGGAGCTCGGCGGCGCGACAGTCGGCCGCGAGCGCATGTCTCACTTCGTTCTCCCGCTGCCAGCGCAACGTACCCATCAGCACCTCGCCTCCCACGGTGTAGGCGTCCCGCAGCGTGACGCCGGCGGCAGACAGCGACAGCTCGCGAACCTGATTGGAATGGTCCGTTCCGCGAGATTTGACGATCGTGAGGGCCCGGTTCCGCTCGCCACCCTGGCTCAGGTAGGAAAGGTGCATCCACGTGTCGGCGATGGTTGAAACCGCCAGTGGCGTCTCCTCGGAAAGCGGCGAAGCGCACGCCAGCAGCGAGGTGCTCAGGACGGTGATGCCGCGTTGCTTGGCAAAGTCGAGAAGATCAATGGCGGCTCGTTCGGCGATACTCACGCTGGCGACGCGCAGCAGCGCCGAAAGCGGATCGATGATCAGGTGACGTGTCCGGTGACTGGCGATGAGATCGCGAACGCGAGCGACATGCGCCTCCGGGTTCGTAGCGGCGGTCCGGAAGGAGGACATGCGCAAGATTCCGGAGGCGACGTAGGAGGCGAGCTCGACGCCAATCGATCTCACGTTGGCCATGACGTGCTCGGGTGCCTCGTCGAAGCTCACGAACAGGGTTGGCTCGTCACGCAGGCACATGGCGCGCGCAAACGAGACGGCAAGGCTGGTCTTGGCGGTGCCGGGCGAACCCGACACGAGCACCGAGCTGCCTCTGAAGTAGCCACCCCCGAGCATCGTATCCAGGCGCTCCACGCCGCTCGATAGTCGCTCCCGCGAAGACGAGTGCACGAGCTCGATGCCGCCAAACGTGGCGAGCGTCACGCCCTGTCGCGTGATGGTGAAAGGGATCTCATTGGCCAGATGTGCCGCGCCGCGATACTTGGCAACTCGCGCGAAACGCAGCGCGATGCCGTCTACGACCCGGTGTGCCAGGGCCACGACGGCATCCGCCATGTAGTGCAGGAACTCGTAGCCAGCTGGCTCGCGTCCTTGCGCATCCTCCTTGGCGGTGATGAGGCCAGTGAGCCCGCTCTGCTGGATCCAGTTGCGAATCCGGAAGATCTCGCGGCGCACACTGGCGGGATCCGCCAAGTGGCCCAGCAGCACATCGACGCCGTCGAAGACGATGCGGCGCGCGCCCGAGGTCCTTGCAAGCTCGCCGAGGCCCGCGAGTAAGCCGATGAGATCGAACTCGCCGCCTTGCACGATGGAATCGGCAAGCTGCGCGTCCACGAACGCGATGCCGTTGCTGCGCAAGCTGGCTAGGTCCCAATCAAACCCGCCCGCATCGGCCAGGACGTTGTCCACGCTCTCTTCGAAAGCGACGAAGATGCCCTTTTCGCCGAGCTCGCGGGCGCCTGTAACCAGCGTGTGCAGCGCGAAGATCGTCTTTCCGCAGCCGGGCCCGCCGGTGACGACGGTCACCCGCCCACGCGGCAAGCCGCCGCTCGTGACGTCGTCGAAACCAGCAATGCCGGTGACGACGCGGTTGGACGACGGACTCTGCGCTAATTGCCCCACGGCGCAAAGTAGCACCTCGAGCTGTCGAACGTGGGAGATTTCGGGCGCCTCTCAGGCAAGCCGAACCGCCCCTCGCGGTGAGCGCGTGGGCTGTGCACAGGCGCTCGCACTCACGCGGAGGACGCTCGGTCTTCGACAGCACCTCGTCGCGCTCGAGTGTTACCGTTACCTACGTGTCGGCAGAAGCGCCAGTGGACCCGGCGGCGGGTGCTTACTCCCCATCGGGCGGTGCGCGGCCTGCATTCACCTCGCGCTTCGCCGGGCTGCGCTTCGTCGTTGGCTTGCTCCTCGTGGCGCTCAGCGCGGCCGCTTTCGCGGTGGCGTTCCACTGGACGCTCGGTTTCGTCGTGCAGCGGCTTGCAGGGGTTTCGGACGTGGTCGCGGCCATGCGACAGGCACCCTGGTGGCAGCGGCTGTTTTACCCAGCGCTCGGCGGGCTCGCAGCGGGGTTGCTGGGGCGCATCGCAGCCAGGAGCGCCATCGGGCATGGCGTGAGCAACGTCATGGAGGCGGTGGTGCTCGGGCGCATCCAGCTATCGATGCGCGTCACGTGGTTGAAATCCGCCGGGTCCTGGCTCGCCATCGCATCCGGCGGGTCCATCGGCCGCGAAGGTCCGCTGATCCAGTTCGGCGGCGCCGTCGGCAAGTTTTTCGGTGACCAGCTGCGGCTCGGCGCCCGCCCCACGCGTCTGCTGATCGCAGCGGGGACGGCGGCTGGCTTTGCCGCTGCGTACAACACGCCGTTCGCAGCCGTGTTGTTCGTCCTGGAAGTCGTCACCGGCGTGATCGTGCTCGACGCGGTGGTGCCCGTGCTGATCGCCACCGTGGTGGCCGCGAGCGTCACGCGCGCCTTCCTCGGCGCCGGACCCATTTACGGTCAGCGCGCGTTCGATGTGGCCTCCAGCTGGCAGCTCGTGACGTTCGTTGGTCTGGGCCTGCTAGCGGCTCTCGTTGCCCAGGCGTTCATGCGCGTCTTGTCGCACGGCGAACGAGCTTTTCGGCAGCCGTGGCTCGGCCTGCCACTGCGGCCCGCCGCGGGAGGACTGCTCGCCGGCAGCGTCATCGTCGTTCTCCCCGAGGTGGCCGGCAATGGTTACCAGCCGCTCAACGCGCTCCTGGACGGGCGCTTCAGCGTCGGCTTCGTGGCTCTGTTGTTGCTGGCGAAGGCATTGGCCACTACCGCCTCGGTCGCGTCAGGCAGCCCTGGCGGCGTTTTCACCCCCACTCTTCTGATCGGCGGCGCGACCGGCTTCATCTATGCTTGGCTCCTCTCGACCGCAGGTTTGGGCGGCGTTCTTCCGGGTAGTTATGCCCTGGTCGGCATGGCCGCAGCCATTGCGGCGACGACGCACGCGCCGCTGCTGGCGGCCGTCATGGTGTTCGAGCTTTCAGGGGACTACTCCATCGCGCTGCCGCTGATCCTGGCGACGGCCGTCGCGACGCTGGTGTCGCGCGCGTTGCGTCGCGACTCGATCTACGCGGCGGAGTTGCGCGAGCGTGGCATCGGCTGGGAAGTGACGCTCGAGGGTCGTCGTGTGTTGAAACCCTGAGCACGAGTGACCTGTGCGCCGAACGGACGACATGCCGGCAGCGCGGGGCCGCTGTAGGACACGAGTCACGCTTCGCCGACACCTATTTTGTCGCTCCCATGTGACTCGCTATTGCCGACCTCTGATATCGTCGGCGTTGCTTCCCAAACTCTTCAAGCGAGGATTCGATGACGCTCACACGACGCGCTCTGGCAGAGGTGTTCGGCACGTTCTGGTTGGTCTTTGGTGGCTGTGGCAGCGCCGTGCTGGCAGCCGGTTTTCCGGACGTGGGGATCGGCCTGCTCGGTGTATCGCTCGCTTTTGGGCTGACCGTGCTGACGATGGCCTACGCCCTCGGCCATGTCTCTGGCTGCCATCTCAACCCTGCCGTGTCCATCGCGTTGACTGTGGCCAAGCGGTTTCCCGCGCGGGAGCTGCCCGCGTACATCGCGGCGCAGCTCGTGGGTGCAGCAGCGGCCAGCGCGGTGTTGTATTCGATCGCGAGCGGCACCGAGAGCTTCAACCTGGCCGCCGGGTTCGCCTCGAATGGCTACGCAGAGCACTCGCCCGGGGGCTACTCGCTCACCGCGGCCTTCATCGCCGAGCTCGTGCTCACGTTCTTCTTCCTCATCGTGATTCTCGGCGCGACCGACAGCCGTGCGCCGGCCGGGTTCGCTCCCATTCCAATCGGGCTTGCGCTCTGCCT
>DASQDA010000296.1:0-1570 GCA_035634435.1 Polyangiaceae bacterium | reverse complement strand
TCTCCGTCCATGGTGACCACGGCCTCACCGCGAGCATGAAAGAGACCTGCGAACAAGGCGCCCTGGTGGCCAAAGTTTCGCGACAGGCTCAGGCCGCGCACGCGCGGATCGAGCTCCGCAGCTTGCTGGATCGTCGCCCAGGTACGGTCGCGGCTGCCGTCGTCCACCAGCACGATCTCGTAGTCGATACCCGCTGCCGCGAGTACCCCCGAGACCGCAGCCACGAAGGGCAACACGTTGCTCTCCTCGTTGTACATGGGCGCAACGACGGACAGCTCTAGCGGGGCCTGGTGCTTTGCGACGGGCGGGACCGCGAGGTCGGACCTCATGCGCGCATGCTAACCCATTGCTCGGCTCGGAACGCTCGAGTAGTAAAGGCGACCGGAATATGAAGAACAGAACCCCGGCGTCGCCTCCGACACAGGGGGCCCTCGGGGCCCCGTCGACCCGGCTCTCGCGCGATTGAGTCCTCAGTGCTTGGTCTACGTCGGCAATTGACTGCGGAGGCACTGCGCGCTCGGGCGACGCTCGCCCTCGTCTGGCTGAAGACAGCGCCGCGGCGCTGGCAAAAAGCCGCCGACCGCCTGCTGCCCAAAACCGCTCTCCATTGGTTGAGCGTGGCGCTGCTCATCGCGGTGTTCATGGCGTACGCAGCCGATTGGGCGCGAGCCTATGCCCAGGGGCTGACCAATCCGAACCTGCAAACGGACGACGCGCGCACCGCGCTCTTTCCGTTTCACCGCTACGGGCCCGGCGCCCCGCTCGCCAACGACCCGATCGCCAACGAGATGATCGAGTACCAGCCGTACGCGTTCCGCGCGTTCTACTGGCTGACGGTCCCGCTCGTAGGGCTGTTGTACGCCTCGAAGCTCGCGCAGGGGCTGTGTCTCTTGATCGTGCTCGCAGCGGGAGTCGTGCTCCTGCGCAGCCGCCGCGCCGGATTGGGAGCGGCGCTGCTGTTTTTGTTCCTGTTCCTGCGCGACGACTTCGTGATGAACCGCATCGGCGGGGGTCTGCCGCGGAGCTTCGGTTTCCCGGCCATCGCGCTGTGGTTTGCCGGCGTCATCGCCCACCGGCCCTGGGCGCGCTGGGTCGCGGGCGCCATCGCTGCGCTCACTTACCCTTCCGCACTGGCAATGGTGCTCGGCGCCGAGGGCTTGTACGCCTTGCGGCGTTTCGGCCGAACGGGGCTGCGCACGGCCTGGCGTCGGGTGCGCAACTATGGGCTACTGGTGGCCACCTGCGCCGCGCTGCTAGCGCCCGCCGTCTTCCTGGGCGCCTCCGACGGCGGACCGGTGCACACCATGGCACAGGCCGAGGAAGAGCCGGCATTCTCGCGCTCGGGTCGGCTCTGGCTCCTGCCCATGGGCGAGGCTGGCGAAACCTTCGGGCGCCACTTTTTGAAAGTGTTCAAGCCAAAAGGCGGGGTGCCGCCGGTGGTCGACTGGGGGATCGAAAAACACATCGACGAGATTGCGATGCTGCTCGTCGCCGTGCTCGTGATTCTGCCGTTGGTCGGCATGACCCCCGCGCCCGCTGGCGTCATCTCCTTTCTCGCTGCCAGCTTAAT
>DASQDA010000295.1:0-3971 GCA_035634435.1 Polyangiaceae bacterium | reverse complement strand
CGGCGGACGCAAAGAGATGAGCGAGTATCTCAACCAGATTGGGTTGCCCTACACGATGAGCGTGGAGAAGGCCTACAGCACGGACGCGAACCTGTTGGGCGCCACGCATGAAGCCAAGGACCTCGAGCGGCTGGATCGCAGCTTCCGCATCGTACAGCCAATCATGGGCGTCGCGCACTGGAAGGACGATGTCGCGGTCCGAGCGGAGGAAGTGACGGTCGAGATCGAGCGCGGTCTACCCGTGGCCCTGAACGGGCGGCGCTACCCTTCGTTGTTCGAGCTGTTCGTCGAGGCCAATCGCATCGGCGGGCGCCACGGCCTGGGTATGAGCGACCAGATTGAGAACCGTGTGATCGACGCCAAGAGCCGCGGCATCTACGAAGCCCCGGGAATGGCGCTTCTGCACGTGGCTTGGGAGCGCTTGCTCTCGGCCATTCACAACGAAAATTCGCTCGACGTGTACTTCTCGTTCGGGCGTCGCCTGGGTCGCATCCTCTACGAAGGCAAGTGGTTCGACCCGGAAGCCATGCTGCTGAAGGACGCGCTGACGCGCTGGATAGCACCGAGCGTGTCGGGAAGCGTGACGCTCGAGCTGCGGCGCGGCGACGATTACACTCTGCTCGACACCAAGGCCGACTACATGGCGTACGCGCCCGAGAAGCTCTCCATGGAGCGGGTCGAGGATCCGGCGTTCACCCCCGTGGACCGCATTGGCGCCCTCGAGATGCAAAACCTCAGCGTGCTCGACAATCGTGCCTTCCTCGTCCACCACCTGGACAGCGTGGGCCGACTGGGCGCGGGGTCGAGCGTGCTCCCCGAGCTCCTGGGAAGCGCCGAGCGCGGAAGCGACGAGCGCTAGCGGCCGAGCGCTGATGCACGCTGCAGTGGATGCCGTTCGCTCCAGCCGGGAGGCTTTCGCTTGAGCCTGTGGCTGGCCATGCTGCTGGGCGCCGTGGAGGGGCTCACGGAGTTCATTCCGGTATCGTCCACGGGTCATTTAATCTTGGTCACGCAGTGGCTCGGCGTCACCAACGACGCCGGCAAATCGTTCGACATCGTGATCCAGCTGGGCGCCATCCTAGCGGTGGTCGTGCACTATCGAGCGACGTTGCGCACGCACGCGCTAGGGCTGCTACGCCGCGAGGCGGCATCCTTGCGCCTGCTGGCCGCGCTGGCGCTCGGGTTCGTGCCAGTGGCCGTGCTGGGTCTGCTGTTCGGCAGCGTCATCAAGCACTTCTTGTTCAAGCCGCTGCCCGTGGCCCTCGCATTGTTCGTCGGCGGGGTCCTCATGCTGGTCGTGGAGCACACCCGCGCGTCCTCGCCCCCAGGTGACAGCGAAACTGGGCTCCAGGCGGTGACACCGCGGCGAGCCTTGCTGATTGGGCTGGGTCAGTGCCTGTCGCTGTGGCCCGGCTCATCGCGCTCGATGTGCACCATCGTGGCGGGGCAGCTGAGTGGGCTATCGACCAAGACAGCCGCCGAGTTTTCCTTTCTGCTCGCCTTGCCCACGCTGGGCGCTGCCACGGTGTACGAGGGTTACAAGTTCCGGGTCGAGCTGATCGAGCAGGTCGGGCTGGCCGCGATTGGCGTGGGGCTCGCCGTCTCCTTCGTGGTTGCCTGGGCGGTCATTGCTGCATTCCTGAAATACCTGCAGAGCCACACTTTGCGAGTGTTCGGCTATTACCGAATCGTGCTCGCCGCCGTGGTGCTGTGGGCGTTCAGCTGAGCTGAGCCGTGCACGCGCGCCCGGGGGCACGCGCTCTCAGGGTGGTTGGTTGCGCTTTCGGTTAACTATGTCAAGTTGACGCTCATCAGCATGTCAGACCCCAAGCAGCCGCAGGATGTCGCGATTCCCATTCCGGCGCGCAGCCCGATCGTGCTGCTGCCTGGCGAAGGTCGCGGCTATTCCATGGGCAGGATCAGCGCAGTCTTCAAAGCCGACGGCGTGGAGACCGGAAACGCGTATTCCATCTCCGAGTGGTGGCTCGACGCGAACACCCAGGGACCCGGCGCGCACTCACACCCCGAAGACGATGTCTTCTTCGTCATCGCAGGTCGCATGAGCATCCTCGTCGGGGACCGCTGGGTCGACGCCGCGACCGGCTCGTTCGTGCTGGTGCCCGGGGGAGTGGTTCATGATTTCGAGAATCGCAGCTTCGAACGCGCGGGTGTTCTCAACTTTTCGCCCGCCGTTTTCGAGCCTGAGATGCCAGCGATCGCGAGCTGGTTCGCCGAGCATCCTCCCGCGGATGCGCTGCCGCACGCCGCCACGTCGCCTGCGGGTGAATAGGTCGCGCCGGCGCGACCAGCCGGCGACGAGGTCGGCGTTGGTGCGACATCTCCGCTTCACGGAAGGTCTCGCCACTGAAGCGAGCGCGCCGTCGGCCGTTCGCGCCAGAGCGAGCCCAGGCAGCCAAGCCTCCGGCTCGCAGAGGTCAGCATGACTGCAGCCAAAACCGTGCGTCGCGCCTGGATACCCCTCGTGTTGTTGCTTCTCGCGTGCGGAGGGCCCGCAGAAGTCAGTAACTCCGACGGCAATCCGCCGCTGGCCGGTCAAGGCGGCGGCGGAACTGGCGGCGGCACGGGCGTCGGCGGCCAGGTACTCACGCTGGGTGGCGGCACCAGCCTGGGAGGCGACGCGGGCAGCGCGGGAGCCCCCGGTGAGTGTGGGAATGCCGAGCTCGATGCCGAGGAAGACTGCGATGATGGCAACGCCGTGGAGGGAGACGGCTGCTCGTTCGAGTGTCTGATGGAGCCGGGGTTCGACTGCCCCGTGCTGGGAGCGCCTTGCGAGGAGTGCGGCAACGGCGTGGTCGAAAGTGGCGAAGAGTGCGACGACAGCAATGGTGAGGCCGATGACGGCTGCAGCGAGAGCTGTGCCTTGGAAGCTGGCTTTACGTGCCCGGTGCCTGGTGCTGCGTGCGAGCAATGCGGCAACGGCCGGCTCGAGCCGAATGAGACCTGCGACGACGGCAACGCCGTCGAAAGCGATGGCTGCAACGCCAGCTGCACCGCCGTAGACCCTGGCTTTTCTTGCGCGCCCGAGGGCGCCCCATGTGAGCAATGCGGCAACGGCAGCGTCGGCGGCGCCGAGGCTTGTGACGACGGTAACCGCCTCTCCGGCGACGGCTGCCTGTTCAACTGCAGCGCGATCGAGGACGGCTTTACCTGCCCCGGCGGGGGCAGCTCTTGCCAGCAGTGCGGCAACGGGGTGCTGGAAGGGAATGAAGTCTGTGACGATGCCAACGCCGAGGCGGGTGACGGCTGCAGCGCGACGTGCGCCGCCATCGAGCCCGGCTTTGCGTGTCCCCAGGCCGCTGCGCTCTGCGAGCAGTGCGGTAATGGTGTCATCGAGAGCACCGAGGCGTGCGACGACGCGAACCGCATGGATGGCGATGGCTGCAGCGCGCGGTGCAGCGTCGAAGCGGGCTTCGTATGTCCGGTCGGCGGCCAGCTCTGTGAACGTTGCGGCGACGGACGCATCGACCTCAACGAGACTTGCGACGACGGCAACACCAGCTCAGGCGACGGTTGCAACGCAACGTGCACGGCCGTCGAGGTAAACTTCTTCTGCCGCGCCGCGGGGCAGGCATGCCGCGAGTGCGGCAATGGCGTCAAGGAGTCGGGCGAGCTGTGCGACGACGGCAATCGCCTCTCGAGCGACGGCTGCCGCAACGATTGCGGCGCCATCGAGGACGCCTACACGTGTCCGACGCCAGGCGTTGGCTGTCAGCGCTGCGGCAACGGGGTTCGCGAGGGCAGCGAAACGTGCGACGATGGCAATCTGCAGGGCGGCGACGGCTGCCGAGCAGTGTGCACGATCGAAGCCGGCTTTTCTTGTCCGGTAGCAGGTGCCCCCTGCGAGCAGTGTGGCAACGGCATCGTCGAGAGCACGGAGCTGTGCGACGACGGGAATCGGGCTGGAGGGGACGGCTGCAGCGTCGAAGCGGGCTTCGTATGTCCGGTCGGCG
>DASQDA010000294.1:0-19491 GCA_035634435.1 Polyangiaceae bacterium | reverse complement strand
CTGGCCGCCGCTCGGTGCGCCCGCATTGCCGCTCGCTGCGCCACTCGCGCCTGCGGCGCCGACGCCGCCATTCGACCCGCCCGCGGTGAAAGCTCCGCCGCTGCCGCCGCTGCCTGACTGACCAGCACCGGCAGCGTTGGTGCCGCCGATCCCGAGAGCCCCACCAGACCCGAGCGAGCCGCCGCTCACCGCGCCCACGCCGGCGGAGCCCGCGGCGCCCGCAGCAGCACCGAGACCAGCGGCGCCACTGCTGCCCGCCGGCACGCAGGCACCATTGCTACATTGCTGGCCGGCTGGACACGCGTTGCCGCAAGCGCTCGGGGCTCCAGGCTCCGGCTCGGACGAGCAAGCGAGGAGCAGCGCGAGAGCAGTCAGCGAAGGTTGCAGCTTTTTGTGTGTCATGTCTTCGGCCCAGCAACGGGTGTCGGGTGATCGGGGTCATTACGCCCAAACGTAAGTGACCGGTTCCACAACTAGCGCAGAATGCGCGCAGCGGCAGTCTGCAACCGCCAAAAGACCGACGATGGGGAGCTCGGTCCGCTCAATTGCACCTTCATCGGACATGTTCAACCCTGCGGCGCCGCGTCGCACTGAGGGGGGCCCGGCCGCGCATGCGATGCGCAGGCCGGGCCCGAGGCCTGGCGGATTGTGGGGCAGAGGGCAGCCGCGCTGATGGACTACTTGGCCGTGCGCAAGGTCTTCAACGCACCACCCCAGGCAATCACCTGATCGAAAACGGTGTTGACCGCGGCTTCGTGGTGGGCTGCCGGCTTGAACGTCGTGAAGTGCTCGAAGTCCGTGTACAAAGAGAGCGATACCTGCGCGCGCACGGTGGCTACCTGCAGCTCTGCCATCACGAGCCGAAGATGCTCCACGGCGCGAGCTCCACCGGCGCTGCCGTAGCCGACGAAGCCCGCCGCCTTGTTGTTCCACTCGGCGAACAGAAAATCAATCGCGTTCTTCAGCGCGCCCGAGATCCCGTGGTTGTATTCCGGCGTTACGAACACGAACGCATCGAACGAGGCGATCTTGGCGGCCCACACCTTGGTGTGCTGCTTGCTGTACTGACCCATCGAAGGCGGCACCGGCTCGTCCAGGAGCGGCAGGTTGAAATCTGCGATGTCCACCAGCTCGAACTCCGCATCGTTGCGCTTTTGGGCAATGCCGTGGACCCAGTTCGCCACCGCCGCTGCCTGGCGCCCCGGGCGCGTGCTCCCAATGATGATTCCCAGCTTGATCATGCTCGTTCTCCGTTCTGACTTGGCACGCCGAGCGCCAGTGCTTCGGCCTCCGCGCGCCGCGCTGTGTTAGCACGGGGGAGCGGAGAGCTGCGGACCTCGCACGCGTTGGAAGGCTCCGCGCGATCCAGATGCGCTGGACGGGGATGATGCCCCTGACAGCGCGGAGGGCCCTGCAATACTGTGCGTATGCCCCACGCCGAGCTGCGCTCCGATCGGACCCTGCCTTCGGGGAGCTTTGCGCTCTTTCGTCGTACCTCGACCCGGCAAGAGCTCGAGCGCGGCCCCACACACGTGAATCCCGGCTACGAAGTCTCCTATGTCGTCTCGGGGGTGATCGAGTTCGAGCTAGAAACGACCGTGCTGCGGGCCGCTGCGGGCTCCATGGTGCTGCTGCCGCCCGACGTCCTGAACACGCCTCGCGCCAGAAAGCTCGACGTGCAGCAGGTGCTGGTCGCACCCGACCTGGTGGAGGAGGCCGCTGCTGCCCTCGGAAGGAGCGGGCGTGTGCCTCTGGTCCCGCGCGTCATTGCGGCCGGCTCGAGCGCCGGTGCGCTGTGCTCCGCGCTGGCCATCGATGCCGGCGTGCTCGACCCCAGCGACGCGGGCATCGACTTCATGGTGCAGGCGCTGCTACTGCGGCTCGTCCGCGGGTCCGAGCCGCGGCCTGAGCGACGGCTCGAAGCGGGTGTGCGCCGCGCGCTCGAGTACATGAGCGAAAACCTCAAGAGCGCAGTCCGGGTGGAAGATCTGGCGCGCGAGGCAGGCATGAGTCGCTTCGTGTTCATGCGCAAGTTTGCCGCTCAGGTCGGTAAGAGTCCCTATCGACACTTGACGTCGTTGCGGCTTGCGCGAGCGGCAGAGCAGCTGCGCAGCGGCAAAGCTTCCGTTCTGGAGGTGGCGCTCGAATGGGGCTTCAATGACCCAGGGCGTTTCGCTCGCAGCTTTTCCCGGGAGTATGGTGTGAGCCCACGCCATTTCAGAGCACGAAGCACCTAGTCGGCGCCACGAAACGCCGAGACGGCTGCGCTGCGTGGCAGCACGCTCGTGCCATGGAGAGCTCAGTCGATGCCTACGTCGCGCATCATGAAGGCCTGGTTCGAGTCCATCGCGCGCTGCTGGCGAGCTTTGCGTTGCTTGCGCGGCCCGGAAAAACCGAGCTCGATGCTTGGATCCCACAGCTGCTCCAGGGTTGCCAATTCCTGGAGTCGCACCACCACGCTGAATCCAGCGTTCTGTTTGCGGGCCTGCGCCGCTTTGGCCGCTTGCGCAGCTCGGATGCGGCCTTCCTCGACAGCGCCGACGACGAGCATACCCAGCTCGAGATTTTGCGTCGACGTTTGCTGAACGAAGCACGCGCAGCGCATCCACGCGCCTCCGCGATCCAGTCCTGGAATGCGGAGCTGCGCGTGGTGCTGACGCGGCACACCGCTGGAGAGGAAGCAGGGCTCGCTGCTGAGCGTCTGCGCGACATGATCAGCCTCCAGGGTCTGCACGCAATCCAGCGCGAGCTCGAAGCGCTCCGGAAGGTGCCTCGACGCTAGTCAAACATTGGGCCAGGCCATCCGTTGTCAGAGGCCTTTCGGCGCCCGGATGTTGGAGCTTTCGCAGTCGGCTCGACAAGCCAGGCCCCGCCGCGTAGATCACGGGTGTGGCCGGCAAGTCCATGCGACGCTTTCGCGCCGGTGCGCTCGTTTTACTGGGCGCGGCACCGCTGCTGCTGGCGCAGTGTGGAACGCAGCGCGACGCGAGCGGGATCGCGGCCACCTCGGGGGCGAGCGCGGGCCGTGGCGACGGCCCGGGCGGTGCGGGTGCCGGCGCCACGCCCAGCATCTCCGGCGCCGGCCGAAGCGGGGCGAGCAGCGGCGGGACGGCCACGGCGGGCTCCGGAGTGATCCCCGAAGGAGGGGCGGGCGCAGGCGCTGGCGGCACGCTAGTAGGCAGCTCCGGCGGCGCTTCGGCGGGTGCGACGAGCACGGGGGGTGCCCAGGTGGCGCAGGCTGGCACGAACAGCGCCGGGGCCAGCGGCACCGGCGCGGCAGGCGCAGGGGGAACCAAAGCGGACGCGTTCATGCTGGGCGCCGACGTTTCGAGCATGCAAGAAGCCGTGGACAAGGGAGCCCGCTTCTTCGACACGGATGGCACTGAAAAGCCCTTGATGCTGATCCTGAAGGCGCACGGCTTCAACACGGTGCGACTACGCACCTTCGTCGAGCCTGACGCTCCCTACGGCTACGCGGCGGGGCTGGATGCCGCTTGCGCCAAGAGCGAAGCCTATTGCGACGCGGCCCACACCGTCGAAGTCGCTCAGCAGGTGAAAGCGCTCGGCATGCGCTTGCTGCTCGACCTACACTACAGCGACAACTGGGCCGATCCTGGCAAACAGATCGTTCCGCGACGATTCCGAGCGGCGACGACAGTGGCTGCCCTTGCGGCCGAGGTGAAAACCTATACCAAGGAAGTCCTGATCGCGCTGTCCGCCGCGGGAGCATTGCCAGACATGGTCCAGGTGGGAAACGAGATCACGCCCGGCATCCTGATGCACGTGCCCAACGCGAACACCGACTGCTGGGGTAACAACGTCAGCCCTGCCAGCGTCAACGGCAGCGCCTCTCGCTGGAACGATCTAGCAACGCTGCTTAGCGCCGGTATCGAGGGAGTCCGTGAAGTGGATGCGAGCATCGAGGTGATGTTGCACATCGAGAACACGGACGAGCTCGCGGGTGTCCGCAGCTGGGTGACCCAGGCGCTCGCCCGCGGCGTCGACTTCGACGTGCTTGGGCTGTCCTGTTACACCGCCTATCAGGGGCAACCGAGCGTCTGGCGCCACACCTTCGAAAGCATGGCGGCGGAGTTCCCCACGCTCGCCTTTGCGATTGCCGAGTACAATCCCGAGCGTACCGAGGCCAACCGCATCATCAAGGACCTACCTGACGGACGCGGGCGCGGCACCTTTTTCTGGGAGCCGACACTCAGTGGCACGTGGGGTACCGCGCTCTTCACGGTCTCGGGCCAGAGCTACCGCGCCGATCCGCGGGCGTTCGCCGAGATCGACGCGCTGCGTGGGGAGCTCGGTCTGTAGGCGCGCTGCAGAACGGCTACCGGCCCAGGAGCTCGAGTGTCTTGAAATCCTCGACTCCGCCGAAGTACTTGATAAGCGCTTGCTGGAACACCTCCGCGGAGGGGTCGACCTCGGCAAACAAGGTGACGCACGAGCGGAACTTCGCGTCATCCGGCGAGCCGAAGATGTCCAGCGCGCTCTTGCCTCGTGTCGTGACGACGAGCTGCATGCATTGAGTCAAGCGAGCGCGCAGCAGAGGATGCTGCCAGTAGGCTTCCGCCTCCATTTTGGAGGCAATGCCATACCGCTGCGCAAGCTCGCTGCGACCGAGCCCTCGGAGCTGCGGAAAAACGAACCACATCCAGTGGCTCCGCTTGATGCCTGCGGACAATTCGTCGACCACCTGCTGGTAAACCGGGTTCTGGGCGTCGATGAAGCGCTGCAGGTCGCAAAGATCCGTCATGCCCGAAAGCGTAGCGTACCGTTCCCAAGCGCCAATGCCGCTGGGAACCAGCACTGGCGGTCGTGGCTGCGCGACAGCTCGTAGCGGTACTCGTGGCTGGTCGACCCCTTGAAGTAGTCGGCGTCCCGCTTGAGCCCCATGCGGCTGAACCCGAGCTTCTCGGCGAGCTTGATGGACGCCAGGTTGCGCATGTCCATTCTATTGTAAGCAACGGACAATCGTAGTGCTCGAACAGGTGGCGAATGATCCGCTGCCCTGCTTCGCTCGCGATGCCCCGCCGCCAGAAAGCAGGAGCGATCATGTACGCGAGGGTACCCCCGAAGCCGTCGCGGATGCTTGCCTGGAAGGGGGTGCGCAGCATCTCGCCCTTGTGTTCTAGGGCTGGGGTGCAATTCAGGCGTCCGCGCGCCACGGATTGTCCTGCCCGCCGAACAGTGTGCGCTGAAACACAGGACTAATCAGCCGTGCTCTCGCTGGCTAGGTTTCAACGCGTGAGACAGGCACGACGCCGGTGCGTTGGCCGCAAGCTCGCAGGAGACGAACGTCATGACCATGTCGCAAACCTATACCCTTTCTGTTCGAAATACCTTGGCGCAGGGTGGCTCCCTTGCTCGCCGGCTCACTGCCACCCCGCGGGACACTGCCGCTTCCGTGGCCCGGCTCACCCTGGCGGTGGTGCTTTTCCCGCACGGCGCTCAGCACGCCTTGGGGTGGTTCGGCGGCTATGGCTTCCAAGGGACGCTGGCCTGGATGACCGGCAGCGTTGGCTTTCCAGCGCCGCTGGCCGCGCTGGCCATCGTCACCGAGTTGCTCGCGCCCGTGCTGCTGGCCGTTGGGCTAGGGGGTCGCCTCGCGGCAGCCGGCCTGTTCGGGCTGATGCTGGGCGCGATCAGCACGCACCTGGAGAACGGCTTCTTCATGAACTGGTTCGGGAGCATGGCGGCGGGGCGGGAGGGTTACGAGTATCACCTGCTCGTGCTCGCACTCGCTGCGGTGGTGATGATCAAGGGCAGCGGGGCAGGGTCCGTCGACCGGCTGCTGGTCGGGCGGGCGCCGAAAGACGCGTGAGGCACGCTGTGCCACGAGCGCGGGGCGGCGAAGGCGGTCTGCTGCAGCCAGCGGCAGACCGTGTTCCCGCTGCGAAGCCCTCGCGCTATGGGATCGCCATGCCAGCGTCTCCGGAGGAGATTCTCTCCATGGTATTTTTCGCGCGGGTGGTGGAAGAAAAGTCCTTCACCCGTGCGGCACTCAAGCTCGGCGTCTCCAAATCGGCAGTCAGCGCTCGCATCGCTGCAGTAGAGTCCGAGCTGAAGGTGCGTTTGTTGCACCGCACCACACGTAAGCTGTCACTGACGGCTGACGGCGTTGCGTTCTTCGAGCACTGTGCACGCGTGGTCGCAGCGGCTGACCAGGCGGCCCTTGCCGTAGCCAGCAGCGGCGATGAGCCGCGCGGGGTGTTGCGCGTCAACGCGCCGCTCGCCTTCGCCGAAAGCTACCTCGCCGAGCCCATCGCCGCTTACCTCGACCAGTATCCGGGTGTGCGGCTCGAGCTCTCGCTCGACGACAAGATGATCGATCTGGTCCAGCAAGGGGTTGACCTCGCGATCCGTATCAGCCCGGGCCTGGTGGATGGCAGCTTGATCGCGCGCAAGCTGTCCGTGGACGGCACGATACTGTGTGCAGCTCCTGCTTATCTCTCGCGACGAGGAGCACCGCAAGCACCGGAGGATCTGTTGCAGCACGATTGTCTGGTGTATTCGCTGCTGCGCGTTCACGACGAGTGGCGCTTCCGCACGCAACGCGGCGGTCAGCCGTATACGTTGCCGATCGTGGGGCGGTTTTCCGCGGAGAGCGGCGCATTGCTCCGGAGCGCCGCGCTGGCGGGCATGGGAATCGCCGCGTTGCCGACCTTCATGGTCACGGCGGATCTAGAGTCCGGACGCTTGGATTCGCTGCTCGAGCCCTGCTTCGACAGCGTCACACTCGGCGTCCACGCCGTCTATCCGCAGGCGAAGCGGCCGCCGAGCAAGGTGCGTGCGTTCGTCGACCTGCTAGCGGCCTACTTCAAGAAGCCACGCTGGCGCGGCGCGATGCGGCGGCGCTCGGCGTTGGGTCCGAGCTGAGCCAAGCGGCCCGCGCCAAGGCCCAAGCGCCGGGGGTGAACGCACCGAGCCGCACACCCGCCTTGAATGCTGCCTTTCGCTGCGCGGCCAACCGCGTTAACAAGGCTGCATGCGACCAGCCCTTCCACCCATGCCGCAGCCGGGCGGCTGTCTGTGTGCGAACGTGCGTTATCGGATCGAGGGGCCCATCCTGGCCATCAACGCGTGTCATTGCCTCGACTGCAAGCGGACGAGTGGCGCGACGTGCGGCGTTTATCTGCACCTGGAGCGAAGCGCCTTGGTGCAAGAAGGCGGCAGCCTCGAGCGCTATCGAAAACGCGCCGACAGCGGCCGGCAAGTCGATCTGGTCCGCTGCGCCAACTGCGGGACGCGGCTTTGGCACGAGCCGCTGGCCGCGCCACGCCTTGTCTTCGTCGCCGCAGGCACACTCGACGTGAGCGATTGGGCGGTTCCCACCTCGCACATCTGGGCGGCGGGCAGGGCGGCGTCGGTACAGCTCGAGCCCGATGCATTGGTCATCGCTGGCGCCCCCGACGATCGTCAAGCCCTGTGGGACAGGTTCAAACAGCTCTACGGCTAGCTACGGAGCGGGATCTTTCGCTCCGGAGTAGCCGGGCAAATTCGCCGCCTGGTTCAGCCAGGCCAGTCGCTCGCTCGTCCAGATTGCGTAGCGCGGCGGGGGCAAGCGCGACGGCTCATCGAAGCTGCCCAGGAAGACGTCGAGCTCCCCGGAGCCACTTTCTCGCCAGAACAGCGTCGAACCACACTCGCCGCAGAACTCCCGGATGGCGCGCTCGGAAGAGCGGTACCCTCGCGGAGTGCCCTGGGTAACGGTGAATTGCTCCGCAGCGTAGCTTGCGAACGCAGGCAGCGGCGCGCCCGTCTGCTTTTGACACTGAGTGCAGTAGCAAACGTTGGTGCTGGTTGGCGCGCCACTCACGCTGTAGCGGATCGCGCCGCACAAGCAGCCGCCCGACAGGGTTTCGGTCGTTGTCATGCCGCTAGGGTGCCCGTTTCCGCGGCGGAGCTCAACGCGCGGGTTGACGCGCGGGAGCCCGGCGTTATGTAAGGAGCGGGAGAGGCGCCTTGAACGAACCTTCGGTTGCGCCCGCAGCAAGCGGAGCAGAGCGACTCGTGCCGGTGGCGGCGTTGTCCGGGCCGCGTTCGATGTTGAAATACGCGAACCAGCCGCTGAAGCGGTTCGAGGACGCACGAGCGCTGTCGCCGCGGGCGGTGGCGTTCAAGGTGCTCGGTCTCGAGTACATCGTCTTCTTCGAGCCCGCTGCCATCGAGCAGATCCTGGTCACTCGTCATGCCGAGCTCATCAAAGATCGGTTCACGCACGACCTGCGGCGTGTGCTCGGTACCGGTCTGCTCACCAGTGAAGGCGAGCTCTGGAAGCGCCGCCGTCGGTTGGTGGCGCCGTCATTGCAGCGGCCAGAGATCGGCGCCTATGCGCCGGTCATGGCGGAGCGCGCTGAGGCCTTCGTGGCGGCGCAGACCGACGGCAGCGTCGTTGACGTTCACTCTTGCATGATGCACCTGACGCTCGATGTTCTGGTGCGTTCGCTATTTGGCACCGAGCTCTCGCGCGCCGCCGAAGTCGAGCGCTTGCTCGACGCGCTGATGCAGGACTACTTGCCCGTGGCCGAGGCTATCCGGGTGTGGCTGCCTGATTGGCTTCCGGTGCCGAGTCGGCGTAGGCTGGCGCGTCTCAGCGGTGAGCTCGACGGCTTGCTGCTCGAGCTCATCAACGAACGAAAGCGTGGCGCAGCATTGCCCAGCGAAGCCCGCGGTGGTGACCTCCTCACGCGGCTGATGCGGGCCCGCGACGAGGAAGGCAGCTTGACGGACGCGGCCCTGCGCGACGAGGCCATGACGCTGTTTCTGGCGGGGCATGAGACCACCGCTCTCGCGCTAACGTTCGCTCTCCGGCTGCTCGCGTTGCATCCCCCCGAAGAGCGCCGTTTGCACGACGAGCTCGCGAGCGTGCTTCGCGGTCGTGCGCCAACCATGAGCGATCTGCCAGCCTTGCCGTTCACGCGCGCCGTGGTCGACGAAGCACTGCGCCTCTACCCTCCCGCGTGGGCTCTGGGTCGGGAAGCAGGCAGCGACCTGGAGATTCGTGGCGTGCTCGTGCCCAAGGGCACGCAGTTGCTCGTGTCCCCGTGGCTCCTCCACCGGGACGCACGTTTCTTTCCCGACCCCCATCGCTTCGTGCCAGCACGTTGGCTGCAGCCGCCGGCACCCGAGCGCTTTGCCTATCTGCCCTTCGGCGCGGGCCCGCGCGTCTGTATCGGCCAACACTTTGCTCTCATCGAAGCGGCGCTCATCCTGGCGACGCTCGTCCAGCGCGTCCATTTTCAGCTCACGGAGCAGCCACCGTTGGAGCTCTTGCCGGCGGTAACGCTGCGCCCCCGCGCGCCGGTGCTCATGCAGCTGACGCACCGCACACAGAGTGGTAACCCGTGAGCCCGTGCGCTGGAGTCGAACCTTTCAACCCCTAGCACCCGGATTTCCATCCTAACGGCTAGAAAGCCTTATTGGCTGACGACCGGGCCATGTAGAGTCGAGGCACCGCGGAGTAGCTTTATGTCTTTGCCTCGAGCTGTTTTTCAAGGTGCGTGGGTTTTTGGTGTGGCCGCGCTCCTTGCGCTCGGCTGTAGCAGTGATGACGACGGCGACGGAGCGAGCGCCGCTGGCGCCGGCTCGAGCAGCGTTGGGGGCAGTGGCAGCGCCGTTGGAGGCAGTGCCACCGCCGTTGGCGGAAGCTCCACGGCGGGAAGCTCTGGGGCCAGCGGCGCGAGCGGCCGGGGCGGGGCAGGCGGCTCTGGAAACGGCGGGACAACAGGCTCCCTGGGTGACGCGTGTACCACCACTTCTCCGGTGTCGTGTGTGGATCCGTCATCCGTGCAGCTGTGCAGGGGTGGCGTCTATGAGAAGGTCACCTGCGATGAGGTGTGTACCTCGCTCGGGTTCGAGACCGGTCCCTGCGTATCCGATCCGGCACCAGCCGGGTGTGAGTGCGGCGACATGAGCGACGTGCCCTGCCTGCGTGGTGTCGCGGCGCTCTGCGCCTGCGTGAGTGGTACCATCTCGCCCTGTACGGACGACCAACGAGTGCAGCTTTACCTGGGCTGCTTCAGCGAGGATCCAACGTTCGCGGCAATCGCCTGCTATGGTGACCATATCAATGAGGCGGAAACGATGGTCGACTGCGCTGCCGCTGCTGCCTGCTTTCCCGATGTAACGGGTGAGGGCGGCGCGGGCGGCAGCGGCTAACAGCGGCCGAGGACGAGGCGACTTGCCATGCTGTGGCAGTAACGCGCGCGTTCCACGCGTAAGTACGGCCAAGACCGAGCTTCGCCCCGGCACGTTGCTTGCCCATCCCTGGCGTATGCAACGCCTCAGTTCCTGCCTATGTGCCGCGCTGGTCGCCCTCGCTGCCAGCGCCTGCGACGACACCGCTGACGCGATGCGCGACGAGGCCAAGCCCCGAGCTCAGGAGGCGCAGAGCGAGGCCGCGCGCGACGCGAAAGGCGCCAAGCGTGAGCTCGAAGAGGCCGCTGGCGAAGTGAAGCGCGCGGTCGAAAACGTGGCCGACGAAGCGGCAAGAAAGGTCGACGAGGTCGACAAGTCGGTGGCGCGGGAGATCCGCAAGGAATGAGCTCGGTGTAGCGCCGCGTCCGGGCCACACCGAGCTCGCCGTTCCTTCGGCGCGTCAGAGTTCGTCGAGCGAGCTGTATTGACCAGTGATGGTGTGGGCGAGCTCACGAGCGGCGCGTTTGCCCTCGGAGGCGCCACCCTCCATGAACCCTTGGAAGTCTTGCGACGTGTGCTCGCCGCAGAAGAGGACGTTGCCCTGCGTGCGGCCTTCGTAGCCGCAAAACTGCGTGTACTGGCCAACGCGATAATACGAGTACGAGCACTTGAAGAACGGGCTGTAGTGAGGCACCGACTCGGTGGCGCGCCCATTGAACGCGCTGTCGACTCCAGGGAACACCGGCGCAGCCCGCAACAAGGTTTGCCGCACGTCCTCGGCGACGCCCGCGTCGGAGCTCGTGGCGTAGGCCTGGCGGCTCCTGAGCGCGTCGGTCACGGACCCAGCCGAATAAAACACCAGGATGCCGCTCTTGCCGGCTTGGCCGCGCGTTGCGTCCCAGCTCGATTGGTAGCCGGTGTCCGCATAGCTGGCGCCGTTGGACACACCCGGCCACGCACCTCTCTGGTTCCAGAATCGCGTCTTGAACTGAAGCTGGGTCTTGCCGTTGTGGCCCGCGCCGAGCGTTTGAATGGCTTCGTTCTTCAGTGCGTCGAAGCCCGCTCGGCTAGTGTCCACGCTGCGGAGCACGGCGAACGGCAGTGCCAGGACGACGTGGTCCGCGACGACCTCGAGGCTACTGCCCGCACGCGCAAAGGTGAGCGCGTAGCGCCCGTCCGAGCGCTTGATCAACCGCGACAGCGCATGGCCGAACACGACGTTTTGAAGCTGACTCGCGATGGCGCTCGGCACCCGCTGGTTGCCGCCCTGAATCCGATAGGCTTCATCGGACTCGCCGAACACCGACAGCCTGCGATTGTCGGGCTGATACCCCAGCAAGTAGACCAGGTTCAGCGCGGACTGGTCGCGGGTGTCGGCACCGTATTCAGTCGCATAGGCAAGATCCAACAGCTGGCCGAGGGGCGAAGTATGACCGCCGGGGACGCGCGACTCGATCCAGGCATACACGCTCATCGAGTTGAGTATGGCGCCCGCTTCAGTGAAGGCATCGTAACGGGTCGGGTACCCCGCCTCGCGTGCATCCGTCGCTACGCGGCTTGCCACGGAGGCTAGGAAGTCAGCGTCGGCGCTGCTTTGCTTGTAGTAGGAGCCGAAGAACTTGTAGGTGTCCTCCGAACCGACCGGCTCCGCAGCATGCAAGTCGACAAGCGGCAGGCCAAAGCGTTTCGCAAGGCCGAGCAGCGTCTTGTGGCCCGAGTCGATCAGCTCGCCGCACCACTCGGAGGTCTGGCCCTCGGCCCAGGTGGTGGTGTTCGTGAACATGCGGCCGCCGATACGTCCGGACGCCTCGTAGACGGTCGAGCTCAAGCCGCGGTCGGCGAGCTTGAGCGCACAGGTAAGGCCGGCGATGCCGGCACCGACGATCACGATGGTCGGCTGGGTCTTTGCGGGAGCGGCGGATGCGACGCGCGGCAGGGCAGCGCTCAAAGCGCCTGCGCCGAGAGCGCCCACCACACCGCGCCGCGTGATAGCGGAGCCGGAGCGCGTGGCCTCGTGCAGCGCATCGTGCCGCATCTCCGCCAGGCCCGACAGTGGCACCCCCGTGCGACTCATCGAGTGCGCGTCCATGAACAAACGTTTGAGGGCCCTGAGTAGAGGTGTTCGTGACATCGTGATTCTCCCGCCTGTGAAGTTTGCGCGCGGCAACTTACACCAAGGCAGGCTCGAGTGGGCGCTCAATCTGTCGGAGCTAGGTTGTTAGGCGCTCCAGCTTGGTGGCAGCAACAACGCCCCGCTGCGCGAGCCCACCCGCTGCCGCGAGCCCTAGCTGTTTGTGTATGCGTTGTTTCCAACCCATGGGTACGTTTCCCAACGTGTGCTCGGGGCACTCGAGGTCCGCTGCTCCATGCGGTGGCAGTGCCGCGACGGCGCCGCCTGGAACCGGTTCCAGAACCGGCGCCAGATGTCGGCAGGATTCATCGGCGCGAGGCGAGGCGTCACGTCCCGCACACGCAACGACGAACGTCTTGTCATGACCCACGGAGGGCCTCGGCGCCGGCTGAGGACGCCGCCGCCCGCGCCATGACCCGGTGTGGGGACAGCGCACCCCGTTGCTCACTCGCACGCATACTCGTCTCCCCGCGCGCCGTTTTTACCGGCTGCGCGGCAGCGAGCAACGGCCGCCGCGCCTGTGTTCATACCGCTCGATGAAGAGCGATCCCAATGCTAACGTTGTAAGTTTGCACGAGAGCTCGTCAACGGACGAGCGCGTGCTCGTTCCCGCTGTCTTCCGGCGCCGATTCACCCTACCCTCCCATTCTCCCTGCAGGGCAACTTCGTGTCAGAGCGAGCCCGCGGCCCAACCGACTCACCCCCGAACCCGAGTAAAACGCCGCCACAGGCGGGGGCAGGGGTGCGCCCGTTGCTCGACGCGATGGTTCAGAGTTGCACGGTGGAGCTGTTCCACTCACTCGGCGTAGCGGTGGCCCCTTTGCCATCGAAGGTGACCAATCCGCAGCAAGCCACCTACTTTGCCGATGCGGGCGTGGTGAGCTTTGCTTCGCCCAAGGCGACGGGGAGCTTGTCGCTCTCATGGTCTGAGGGGGTGTTCACGTTGTTCACTCCGCCCGTGGTCAGCCGGCACGGCTGCCGTGATTTGCTGCGGGAGCTGACCAATCAGCTCATCGGCAGAATCAAGAACCGCTTGCTGCAATTCCAGGTGGTATTTCGCATCGGCGTTCCCACCGTGATCAGCGGTCCGGCGCTCGAGCGACAGCGGCAGCGCCGCGAGATGGAGGTCGTGTACCTCTTCCGCACCCTACGCGGGGAGATTGTCGTGATCCTGGACGCCACGTTTGCCCAGGGCGCGCTCAGCTACTCGGGCGGCGTGCAGGTCGCCAAGGAAGGCGACTTCATCCTGTTCTAAGCGAGCAAGCGCGACGGACTCAGTACGCGGGTCCGATACGCTGAAGCGTACGCTTCTGCAGGTCGACGCCGAACTGCCAGTCATGCCAGTGGTCGAAAGGGGCGCCGTTGGCCGTGACGCAGACCACAGCGATGGGCATCTCGATGTGCCGAGTCAGGTAGTAGAAGAAGAATCCGGCTGGCGGTTGCAGCTCGAAACATTCCGAGCCGTCGGCGCTGAAAACCTTGAGCAGGGTTGCTTGCAGCGTCGGCATTTCCTGAAGTAACGCGAGGACCACCGCCTGCTCCCGGTACGCGTCGGCCGTCACCAGCCCCGGGACCACGACGTGCACGGCGGCCCCGTGGTGCTTCCAATCCAGTGTGCCGGCGCTCTCGTCGACCGAAAACGAGTCGAGTGCCTCCGCGCGAGTCACGGCAGCTTTCCTCCGAGAGTCCCTAGATACTGCATGAGAGCTCCGCCTTGATGGTCTTGTCGAGCAGCAAACGCGAATTGCATCGGGGCGTCCGTATCGGGGTTGGCAATTGGGAGCTTTGCACAGCGTCCAGCGGCGGCTGGGTTCGCGGTACAACGTAGCAGGATCACAGGGTGAAGGTGACGACTGAGCTCTCGACCTCCCCCCGACGAACACGGGTAGCTTCGTGAGCTCCGACGGGATCTCTGTCGAGACGTACTTCGCCGAGAGCTGGTAGCGGCCTGGCTGGGCGAAGTTGAAGAAGCGACGGACCGCGAAGCCCGCAAGGATCGCTTCGCCTCGAGCAAGCAAGATGAAGCGTGCGGGCCCTACCCGACCCGCGGGGGCCACACTTCTCCCACCACAGGCTGATACAACATCGCTCCTTCTCCAGTCACCAATAGCCGTTCGGATGCTTTAGCAGGATATCAGCGTCAGTCACCAGCTGGCCAGCAGCGTTGCGCATCGGCACGTTGACTGCGACCACGTGTCCCGGATGGGCCCTTTCGATCGCATTTGCGAGGTCAGCGACGAGGGGATCGGTGAGGTGAAGGTTCGAACCCTAAGTTCTGCTGCGGCAGGTTTGAATCCGGCTCGACAGCGCGGGCGAACATGAAGCCGAGCGCCGTCGAAGGCAGCGTGCGAGCGAAAGGATTGGGCGGCGTCGGCAGCTCGGCTTCGGGTGGAAATAGATGACTGAAGCGATCGACCCGCGCGTAGTGCGCGCCGTCTGAATCGTAAAGCCAGCGCAGCGTCCTGCCGCCGGAGTCGGTTTCCAGGACCAGCTTGCCCTCTGAATCGAGCTCACGCAGTTTCTCGCCGCCGTAAGGCTCGACGATCTTGCTAACGACGCCGGCCTTGTCGTAGTGGAGCTGCCAGGTGGCGCTGTCCCCTTCGGTGTACCTGGTCAGTCCCTCTTCGGGGTACTCGATATGGCACCACCAAAGGCCATCACTGCCGCTCGAATCCGTGCAGCGGCCGTGGATGTCGTAGGCATACGAATAGCTGTAGCCGCGCGCGTCGGTCTGCTTCGTCAGCCAGTGGGCAGCATCGTACTCGTAGCGAGAGACGCGCCCGAGCGCATCCACGACGCTCGTGAGGTCGTTCTGGGCGGAGTACACATAGCGAGCCAGCAGCACGGGCTTTTGCGCTAGCAAGCCGGCCTGCGGATTGGCTTGGGTCTGCCAGATTTCGCTGAGGTGGTGGGAGGCGTCGTAACGAAACTCGAATCTCGCACCGGTGCCGGTCTTCCTGTCGAGCTCCAGTGCGGCGCCGAGCCTGCCCAGCGGGTCGTAGTGCAGAGTCAGCTCGCGCTCCGGGCTCACCACTTTCGAGAGCTTGATCTCGTTGTCGAATTCTCCCCCGATGAACTCGAGCGCAGGCTCGTCGCGATGCGTGATCCGGAAATGACCTCGGCCTAGTCGGCGCAAGACGTAGCCACCGGAACGCACGACGTCCGAACCTCGCTCGAACCGGCCGAATTCGGTGTCCGGTCCGTCCCAGTTGACGAAGGTTGCCCGATGCAAACGCCTTCGCAGTGTTCGCTGGTAGAAGTGACGCTGGCCGCGGCCGTGGGCGCTGTCTTCCTTCGAGCGAGCACTCGTGTAATGCCGGTGCCACTCGAACAACCCACCCGACGCGTAGTCCAAGGAATGCGTGTAGACCTCGCCCGTGACGAGGTAGATCGGCTCGCCGCCATCGCATTGCTTGCCGTTCGCTCGGCGAGCTGCCGCTTTGCCCGCGACCTTGGCTCTGGCCGCCTTCCCGACCGCCTTCAGGCCCTTGAGGATGCCGCCGAGCGCCATCTCGCCGATGCCAGGGCAGGGAAACCCACCGATCATACGTTGGGTGACGGCGGCCCCATCAGGCTGCCCATCCCGGGCGGCACGCCCATGTCCTTGCCCAGCAGGAGCTTGAACGCCAAGACGGCCGCGTCCGCAATCGCTTGGGCTGCCTTGTAACCATCGTTCGCGGCAATACCGGAGAGCCCTCCCGCGGCGACCCCCAGCGCACCACGTTACGGCGATGCCAATGTCGCCGGCGCGAGCGGCGGGCATGCCGTTAATCATGACGGTGATAGCACCCGCGCCCATCACGACACCCATGCTCGGCAGGGGAATGGGCACGGGATTGGGAGGCACCAACGACGGTGGGTGCATGTGGCCGTGCGGTATGCCGAGGTGCGCCGCGCCCAGCATCATCGCTGGCATGGCGGGGTGGTGCAGGGCCTGAGAACCCGCGGATAGACGGTGAAGTTCACCGGTGAAGAACGCGGCCGAAGGCGGTGAAGTTCACCGGTGAACAGGCGTAGAGATGCTTTCAGGAGGGCGACGGCTTCTTGCTTCTCCGCTTCGTTCGGGCAGCCGTGAGTTCCTTGGCTTCTTTGAGACGGTAGCTGTCGGCTTCGATGTCGATGACCTCGGCGCGGTGGATGAGCCGGTCGACGAGCGTTACGACGCACGCGGCGTGCGGGAAGACCTCGCTCCATTCGGAGAAGGCCTTGTTGGTGCTGAGCAGGACCGGCTTGCCAGCGTCGTAGCGGCGGGTAACGACCTCGAACAGCAGGTCGGCGTAGCGACTGTTGTAGGAGAGGTATCCCACCTCGTCGATGCAAAGGAGCTGCGGCACCGTGTAGCGCCGGAGGCGCCTCGCAAGTCCCGCAGCAGAGTCCTGTCCAGCTAGCTCGGCGAGCATGTCACTGGCGGTGGCGAAGCGAACGGTGTGTCCGCGACTGAGCGCGTGCTGGGCGATGTTTTTCAGAATCATGGTTTTGCCCACGCCGTTGGGGCCGACCAAGACGGCGTTATGTCCGGTTTTGATGATGGTCAGGCTGAAGAGCTCCTCGACGGCTTGCCGATCGATTTTCTTCGGCCAGGCCCAGTCGAAGTCGGCCATCGGCTTTGCAGCACCGACGTGGGCGTCGCGTGTGCGTCGCTCGAAGCCACGCTTTTGCCGCTCGCGCTCCTCGATGGCGAGCACCTCGCGAAGCCATGGCTTGTCGATGATCTGCTCGCAGCAGGCGATCAGGCCGAACAGTCCGAGCGCTTTGAGGCGCGTTTTCACTTCTGAAGAGGTCAAGTCAGTCGTCATGAGCGTCGTCCTTCTTGAGGGCATCGTAGGTAGAGAGTGCGTGTGGAGTGATGACGAGATCGCGGTGCTCGCTGGCGAGCAGCGGCACGCTCAGGGGCGGGGGCAACCCGCGCTCAGCACGCCGTTTGTCGAGCACCTGGCGAACAGCGCCGACATGCACGGTGTTGCGCTGCAGGACTTCTACCAAGGCCTCTTCGAGGGCCTCGGCGCCCGACGCATCGAGCAGCTGCAGGAGCCTGTACGTGCTGCTGCCGATGTTTTCGCCACGCTCGGCGAGGCAGCGCAGGAAGGCCTGGCTGCTCGGTGTGACCTTGGCTAGGCGGTCTAATCCGCGGTGTTGCCGAGCGCGTTTTTTCTCCGCGACCAGACGTTGCAGGTGCTCGGGCGTTTCCAGCTGCCCGCCCCGGTCCCAGGAACGCGGGTGCTGAGCGATTATTTCGTTGCCGTCGACGATGCGAATCGACTCGACATCAGCGAGGACGGTCAGTGTGCGGCGCGTGCGATCATGTGGGACCGAATAGTCGTTGAGGTCGAAGCGAGCGTAGGGGGTCTTACCGATTTCGACTTCGAGGCGCTCGTGCGCGGGGAACGGCTCTGATGGGAGGGGCAGGAGGTTTCCGCGCTCGTCGGCGAACACGTCTCGTACGGTGCGCGTGCGGTCTTCGACCCAGGCTCTATCAGCCGATGTGGTCGTTATCCAAAGCTCGGCCTGCTGGTTGAGGTCAGCGAGGTCCGTGAACGTCCGCGCCGCAAAGAAGCCGTCCCGGATGTAGCGGATGGCGCGCTCGACGCGCCCTTTCTCGTTTCCGCGCGCGACAGCGACAGGCCTCGCCTCGAAGCGGTAATGCGCAGAGAGCTCGAGCAGCTTGGGGTTGAAGCGAATGATGTCGCCGCGTCGCTCCAGCACGGCGCTCTTGAGGTTGTCGTAGAGCAGCACTCGTGGCACGCCCGCAAAGAAGGCGAACGCCTCCACGTGTCCGCGGAGAAAGAAGGGCATGGAGGCGCCGAGATAGAAGCGTAGGAACACCTGCCGCGAGAAGCTCAGCACCATCACGAACGCCCACAGGACGCGCTCGGCGCGACCCACTTGAAGCTTACCGAAGTGGGCCCAGTCAACCTGAGCCTGCTCGCCTGGCAGCGTCCTGAGGCGCTGGAAGGCCTCAGCGTGCTTGCGCGGCCGGTGGCGGGCCACGACGCGTCGAAAGTGATCAGCGCCGCCGGGGTAGCCACGAGCCTTGACCATCTCGAACAAGCGGCTTGAGCAGAGGCCTGTATACTTTTCGAGCTGCTCAACGATGAAGGGCACGAACGGATCCGCCATGGATGGCCGCGGAGCGACCGTCTTCGGTGCAACGCCGGTCTGGCCCAGCACCCGCTGCACGGTCGTATGGTGCAGGCCGAGCTGCTCGGCGATGGTGCCTACGCGCCACTTCTCGGCGTGAAAAAGGCGCACAATCTCGGCTTCCGTTTCCTTGGTGATCATTGCCGCTGCTCACCGGTGACGCGGCGGTCCGCGCGGTGGTCGAGCAGATCGGCGGCGCACAGCGGCGCTGCGCCGTGTGCCGAGCAGCGCCCAGCGGGCCAGCTGCACGCTGCAGAACGAGCAGCGGCCGGTGTCGAAATCGAGTGTGTCACGTGGCTCCTTTCCGCTGGAGCCTTTCTCCAGCGCGACCGACCCACTCGTCCAACACGGCGCTTGCGTCAGCGACTGATGCGTCACTTTCTGATCCGAAGACTTGGCCGCGCGGCGCTCGCGGTAGCGCGCCTGCCGCGTCGCTTGGAGTCGCCGGCTGCGAGGAGCGATGCGGTAAGCAGCGCCCGCGCGCTTCACCGAGTCCCGTCGCTGCTGATGGCTGCAGACTCGGCAGAAGCGCCGTCCACGGTCACATCCAGCGCACAAACGCAGCTGCACGCGGCACCGGGCGCAAACCACGACCCGAAAAGTTTCTGAACCCAACCGGCTCCAAACCGCCGATTAGTGGACATGGAGCTCAGATCGTGATGAAGGTGCAATCCTCCGATGCAACCGGAGATCCAGAAGGCTCGAGAGTTGGCGCTCTCGGGCCTTCGCTAATTTGGTGGTCCCGCCTCGTAGCCCGGCCGCCCCCATCCGGCCTAGCTCCTCGTCACCCTGGACCGGTGAAGTGCCGACCGCTGTGCTTGGCGCTCTTCACCGTCTATCCGCGGATCGCGGTGCACGCCCACACGGGGCAAGCCGCGGCAAGCGCGAGAGCCAAGGGGTTGGTGCTCAACGCAACATCGAGCAGCTGTTGCGGAGCGCCAACGACTCCGACTACTCCGCTCAGACCCTGCGCCACCCAACCGGCAGCGCCCTGATCGGCTGGGGGCGCGTCCTGGAACGGCTTCGCCGCGGCATTGATCACCTCGGCAATGCAGTCGACGGATACGATGCCCGTG
>DASQDA010000293.1:0-1505 GCA_035634435.1 Polyangiaceae bacterium | reverse complement strand
GCGGCTGGACGCTCGTGATCCACTCGGAATCCGGCGTTTCGCCGTGTCGTGCGAGCCAGATGCTGTAAAGGCCGGCAAACATCGTGGGGTGCTCGAGCTCCAGCGCATGCCAGTTGGCGAGGTCCGTCGCCGAGGGATCGTCAGTGAAACGCGCGGCATATGCCTGGGCGTGAGCGGGGCTTTTCGTGTCCACGCGCAGCACGACAAGGCCTAGCTCGCGAACGAGCGCGTCAATCTGCAAGAGCGTGAAGGTGTGCTCTTGCACGTGAAACAGGAGGTCGCGGCACGACGACAGCCCGTAGTAGTCGTACGAGCTGGCGAGCTTCCGCCGGATTGGATCGTGCTCCTCGAGCTGCGCCACACGCGCACGGAAGGCTCGGATGCCTGCGGCGGTGGGTTCTAACCCTTGCTCGCTGATCCACGCCCGCGCGGCGCTGATGGCCTGACGACCGATGGTGCTGTAGAGCCCGATGCGCAGGCTGCCTCCAGGGCGCAGGCGTTGAAGCAAGACGCGAAGGCCCGCTCGGGGATCCCGCAGGTGGTGCAGGACGCCAACCGAGACGATCAGATCGAATGTTCGTGGCAGCTCATCGAGCTTCAGCAGATCGCCCTGTTGGAGCTGGAGGTTGTCGGCGCCGAGCTCCAGCGCCTTGCGCCGAGCATACGCGAGGCTCGTCCGGCTAAGGTCGATCCCATGCACCTGCGCAGCCGGAAAAAGCAGCGCCATCTCTACGGCTTCACGGCCCGTGCCGCAGCCTGCCATCAGAATGACGCGGGCGTCCGCTTTCTGTCTGAGCGCAGCCGGCACACTCACACGCGCCCCGACATGGATCCAGCGCGGATAGGGATTCTCCTCGTACTGGTCGCGAACAGCACGAGACACTGCATCCTCGATGGTCGTGACGCTCGGGATGGTGGTCGCAATAACGGCTTCTTGCAGGGGCTCGAGCACCTGCAGGCGCAACAGCTCGCGGTAACACGGCGCGTCGGAGAGCAGAGCCAAGCGCATTGCATCAGAGCGACGATGAAGCGGCTCGTAGCAGGCAGCGAGCGCCACCTCGCCAGGGGAAGACAGCGCACCGGACAGGAGCGAGACGTCCTCGTCGCAGGCGAAGACGTACTCCGACAAGAAGCAGTAGCGCGCCAGCGTGCAGAGCAGGGGCAAGAGCTCGGCTGCCTCGCTCCGATTCTCGTTCAGCCAGCGTCGGGTGAACGTGAGCCCGCGTTCGACACTCGGATCCGGCACCAGGAAGCGCTGCAAACCCGCCAGGAAGAACGCGTTTTCCTGCAGGCTGCGCAGCGCACTCAACCTCACTTGGTGGCTGAAAGTGGCGTAGTCTTCGCTGCCGAACAAGCGCCAGAGCTCCTGTGCCTCAGGGTCTAGCCGCAGCAAGCTGAGCCACGTCTTGTGGAGCAGCTCGTGGCTCAGATGGTCATCCTTCAGGCAAGTCCACAGCGCCTGCTTCGAGCGTTCGTCGAAGCTGGTGAAGAGCCGCGCCTGATAG
>DASQDA010000292.1:0-6343 GCA_035634435.1 Polyangiaceae bacterium | reverse complement strand
TGGCTCCCGTTCAATTCGGCTACGAGCGATTCGCAACGACCGTGGCTCCGGCCGGCGCGGTGTGGTCGAGCGTCGACGAGATGGCGCGTTACGCGCTGCTGCACTTGACCCGTGGCGTCAACGCGAGCGGACGGCGGGTGGTGTCGGAAGCGGGTATCCAAGAAACCCACACGCCGATGGTCGCGGCAGAGGGAGGCAGCTACGGCCTGGGTTGGATGATCGCGGACGGTCCTTTGGGACGAGTGGTGACGCACAGCGGGGGAACCGCGGGCTTTGCAGCGGACCTGGCGTTGTTGCCGGGGCGAGGTTGGGGTGTGGTGGTGCTGACCAATCGCGCGTCGAGCTTCCCCTTCATTCATTCGGTCGAACGCTACATCCTCGAGGTTCTGCTCGGTGTCGAGCGAACCGCAGACAGCGATCTCCTCGCCCTAGAACACGCGGTTCGGGATGAGCTGGCGGCGCTGATGGCCGTCACGACGGAGGCGCAGCCCGCAGACGTTGCCCCCTTCTTGGGCGCCTATGAAGGCGCCGTCCGCTTCGTACATCGGGGGGCGGACCTGGTCCTCAGGAACGAGCTCGGTGAGCTCACGCTGCGGCCCGTCGTCGGCTATCCCGGTGCGTTTCTCGTCGTCGGGAACACGCTCGCGGGCGCCGTGGCGCAATTCAGCTCCGACGCAGCCGGCAAGGTCTCAGTCACGGTGGGCCTTCCCTTCGTTGAAGGCGAGAACGTGCAGCTGGTGCAGCCGGTCACGCTAGCCAAGCTCGAGCGCCCTTGGAGCTCTCAACGCCCGTACCCCTGGGCCTCGGATCGGCGTGCCGAATGGCAGCGCGCGGTGAGCTACCTGCGCGGCTGCGGTGTGAAAGCGCCCAGGTCCCGCCCGTTCCGCGCCAGCTGGCTTCGAGAGAGCATCGCGGTGCGCAGGGAGTGAGCTCGAAGCAACGAGTAAAGCGATCGACCGCGAAGGGCGCCGCGCGGTCGATCGCGCAGGAAGCATACCCGTGCGACTTCTCACGGCCGCGCTGCGGTGACGCTCTGTGCGAGCTCGCGGAGCGCAGCGCGTGTGCCGCGGATCGCGAGAGGTACGGGGCCGTCCCGCCGAGCTTCGCCAAGCGCTCAGCGTTCGAAAGCACCCTGATCGTGGCTCGCACCCCTCGGTGCCGCAACACCGCGCTGGTCGGTCGTGAAGTTCTGTCGGTCCCAGTACCAGCCGGTGCTACTGCCCACCGTCGCAGACTGGATGCCGCCGTTGATCGCCAGGCTACCGCTCTGTAGCGCAACCGTCCCGTCGGACCCTAGCGTCACCGTGCCGTCGCTCGCGCGCGCGCCGATGCCCGCGTCCGACACGACTCGATCCCAACTCGCGAAGTGGCGCCCGGTGCAGATCGTGGACGGGCAGGTCGCGGACGGTGACTCGTCCGTGTAGCTCGCCTTGTAGCCGGGCATATTCGATGCGGTGCCGCTCGTCAGCAGGTTGCGGTTCAAGCCAACTTGCCAGTGCGCGGCGTAGAATGCCGGGTTCGTCGAAAGCGGGCGCATCCGACCGCGATAGTCGTCCCGCGTGGCCGTTCCGGCGCGCGTGTTCTCGGCAACGAGCGAACCGTTCAGGCTCGTTGACGTGCCCGCGCCCGGGCCAATGTAAATGCCGGCGCCCACGCCCGTCGCGGTGTTACCGGCGACCGTCAGGTGGAAACCATTGAGCTCGGCATAGCCGCCCGCGGGAGGCTGCACGTAAATGCCGCCGCCGCTACCACCGGTCGCTTTGTTGTTTGCGAACGTCGAATACTTCGCGACGCACTGACCGCTGTTGATGTAAAGCCCGCCGCCGCGGACGGCGCGATTGTTCGAGATCGACGAACGGAACATCGAAAGAAACGTGCCATCCATGTAGATGCCGCCGTCGTTGAAGCCGATGACCCGCACGCGCTCGAGGGCCGCGAGACCATCGCTCGCCACGTAAACGCCTGTAACGCTCTTGCCAGGCAGGATGTTCAGAGCGACGACTTGCACGTTACGCAGAGTCGCCTCGTTCGCCATCCAGACCGCATAGGGAGCCATGAAGCCGTCGGTGACGAGCCTCACCGTGCCCGCCGCGTGCCCTTCGACCACGACGTTATCGAGGTGCAGCCCCTCCTGAACCCAGATGTCCCCGTTGTTCTGCACGGTCCCCGAGTCGGTCAGGAACGGTCCCAGCGTGATGACGTTCGTGCCGTCGTACACGCAGCCGTCGACGCTCGTCCCTGACTCGATCGCAGCGAGCGCCTCGTCGATGCGGCAGCGCGGCGCGTCCTCGATCCACATCGACGTGGTGTTGACGCGGATGGACGCCGCGGCATCCGGCGCGTAAGCAGCCACCGAGAACAGCACGCCGAGAGCCGACACCGTCCGAACCCCAATAGTACGACTTTTCATGATCAACCTACCACCTCGTCCATGACGTGCAGAAACACGCCGTTGTCTGCCCCGACAGCGTTGCGCAACGCGCCCGCCGCACCGGACGGTTGTTAACGTCCTGCTCAGGGCTACGTCAAGGAATATGCGACGGCTGAGCACGAGTCGCTGCGCGACGTACGGCTCGCGATCAGCTGTGAAACGGCGCGACAGCTCGAACGCTTAAACTCATCTCATCGCAGCGGCTTCTTGGCAGGCTCTACCGATTCTTGCGCCTCTCGCGCGCCTCGGCGCGTCAATGCTCCTGGTAGGAGTTCGACCCGCGAGCGCCAGCAAAGATCAATCTTGGTGCACGGCATTAGACGTTTCCGAAGCGCGTCCGACCGTGCTCGCTTGGATGCGCGCAACCGAGGCACCGTCAAGGCCATGCTCGTGCGCGCTGCTCACGCGCGTGCAGGGGTTGCTGGCTCTCGGGAAAGTAGTTGCACGCACAACCAATTTTTGGACCGTGAGCTCCTCTTCCCGGACCGCCCCTGCGGTGGTGGGAATCTGCTCTCACGCTTCGCCTTCCGTGCCTGAGGAGTCAACTCGAGCTTGCGCTCGACGACCACCAAGGCGACGAGCCACCGCGCAGGAGACGCTGGCCTTGGCTGCTCGAGCACGTGTTCAGGCGGACCTCGATCGGCTCGAGCTCGTCCGTCGCCTGTTCGCCACGCTCCAGCCTTCGGGCAGCTTCAGCTGCAATCCAAGAGGTGAGCCCGGTCGGGTCGCGCGTCTCTCTCCTCTCAGCCTCTTCATTTACCTCCATCAGCGTGACTCCGCGTCTGTTGGGTTGACACGCTCGGCTGCCGTGCACTACCTTGCTCGCCAAGATTGGGTCGTGACGGAGGGCGGCATCGGGTGCGTTTGATTGGTGGGGCACAAACCCACGCTTGAGCACCGACACATCGGCATGGGTGGGTTTCAGCCGTCATTGGCTGCGGGGAAGGGTGGAGAGATGCACGTTCAAGCTGCTGGGGGGCACAGGGGTGCTCGCGTTGTTCTCATTGCTGGCGCCTTGGGCGTGATGCTGGCTGTTGCGGTGACGTGCGCGTTGCGCGGCACGGCTCAGCCGGCTGTCACCAACGCCATCGCCCCGAAGCTCGTTTCAGAACCAACTGCTCAGCGCACGGCTCTTGTTGCTGCCACTCAGCTCGGAAGTCAGCCCTGGCCGGTTGGTCTCCAACGAACTTACGACCTGGACTTCGGGAGCGCCGCGGAACCCGGATCCGCTTCGACTAACCCCGGGACGTTCGGCACCGGCAAGCTCGCCTTGGTGGCCCAGCGCGCGGACGAGCATGGCCTGACGCTCCGCGGCTCCTTCTCCGAACTGACCCTCATGGACGCAGACGCAGACGCAGACGCAGACGCAGACGCAGACGCAGACGCACATCTGGCTCGCAGGCAAGCGCTGGCGGCGGAGCTTGCCCGTCCTTTCCTGGTCTTCATGAAGAAAGGCGGCAGCATCGAGACGATCTCCGTCGACCCGGCGCTCAGCGATAGCTCACTCGCCTTCGTTCGAGCGTTTCTAGCGGCTCTGCAGTTCGTCGAGCCAAGCGGTCAGAACCCGAGCTGGAGTCAGTGGACCGCGCTGGAAATGGACAACTTTGGCATCTGTTCGGCACGCTACGAGCGTATTGGCGAGCACCAATACAAAAAAACCAAGCGCGACTACCGCTACCTCGACATGACGGACAAGCTGGCCCCTCCTGAGGGAACGCTAGCCAAGGACAAGCCGAGCATTCGGTCCGAGTCGGCGCTGGAGCTCGCTCACGGGGTCGTGCGCAAAGTAGAAATGAACGAGACCGTAGCGGTGCCGGTCGGCGATGTCACGCTGCGCACGAAGACCCACCTGACGTTGCAGCTTGCGGACAGTCGCCGTGTCGAGCTGGCGCCCTTCCTTCCATCGGGCTGGAAGCGCGAGCTGCTCTACGCGACACGCGAACAATCCTCTGAGCAACAGCTCGCGGATCAGCGGCGCCTGCTCGGCAAGGCGACGTTTTCGGAGCTGCTGGGCGATCTGCTCGCGCTGAAGAACACGCAAGCTACGTCTGGCCAGCGCTGGGACGTGATCGACCGGCTTGCGGCGCTGTTCCAGCTGCGACCGGAGTCTTTGCGTGAGGCATTGCGCGCCGTGCGTAGCACGATGCGGCGCGAAGACGCTCAGCTCTTGATGGCAGCGTTGGCGGGGGCCAGGACGCCCGAGGCGCAAGCAGCGCTCGGTGAGCTGGCGAGCGATTCCGCCATCGAATCGGGCCTGCGCCGCGGCGCTGTGATGCGCCTGGCGCTAGACGAAGCGCCGACTGAGAACACGCTCAACGCACTTCACCGCCTTTCGGAGACGAGCGAGGACCCGAGCCTGCGCGAGACCGCGCTGCTCGCACTCGGTGGGGCGGCGCGCCACGCCTCGGGTGCAGACTCGACGAGCCAGGCCGCTAAGCAGGTCGTTCGCGAGCTTGAGCAAGGCGCATCCTCAGCGGACACTCTGGAGCGGCGCACGCTGATGTTGAGCGCACTGGGCAACACGGGCAGCCCCGACATCTTGGGCACGCTCCGCCGCTACCTGGCGGATCCAGACCCGAATGTACGTAGCGCCGCCGTTAACGCGCTGCGGCTGATTCCAGGCACCGAGGTGGACGCGCTGCTGGCGCAGGTCATTGCGCGGGACGCCGAGGCGCTCGTGCGCCGCGCCGGCGTCGATGCCCTCCGCTCCAGGAAGATCGAAGCCAGCATGCTCGAGGTGCTCGCGAAGTGTCTACGCGGGGACCCCGAGCCGCATGTGCGGCTTGGAGTCGTCGGGGTGCTGACCGGCGCTGCCACGAGCTCGCCCCAGGCACGCGAGCTTTTGAGCTGGGCGTCCACTCACGATGCCGACACCAGTGTCCGGGAAGCGGCTGCGCGTGCGCTCAACCCCAACGCCGGCAAAGCCAAGCGCGGCAGCCACTGACCAACCTCGTTCGCGCGCGCGAAAGCCGCAGGACGTGTCTCCGAGTGTCTCGTTAGAAGAAAGGAATCGTTCCATGAGTTTTGCTCTCAATGCCTCCATCAGGAAACAGGTTGCCGCGTGTGTCACCGCCATAGCAGTATCGGCCGTTGCGGTGGAGGCCGACGCGCACGCGTTCGATCAGCCGACGAGCGGGACCGACGCCGATTCGCGCGGTAACGCTAATTATGCGGCGCGGTACAACTGGCAGGGTTCGACGCGAAATTGGGAGGGGACGTCTGGGGCCGCCACCGAGCGGCACTCTTACGCGCTGCAGATATTTAGCGTGGGTACGACGATTTTGGGACTACCCCGGGAGATTATCCGCGTGTCGGGCAGCGCTGACTCTTGGTACCGAAAGAGCGGCGCCGACGCTGCGACTTACGACCGAATGGTCTCCGCACACGTGAGCATCAACGAGGTCGAGCTGATACACTGCAGGCAATCCACCGCCGACTGCCTTGACGCTCGCGAGGTAACAACCCAGGAGTTCTATCGTAAGTCTAAGTCTATCGACTTCGGTGTCTTTGGAGCGGAGACGCTCACTTCGCGCGTTATCGGCGACATCTCACTCAACGTGGCGTCGACCGCCTCGAGCACCAAGTATCTCGGAATAGCGACTGGCTTTTTTTCGAACAGCGGCGTCAATCTGCTAGTCGGCGTTCACGTCTTGACTCGACAGTCCATGTCGGGCACGACCACCAAAGACTACCGCTTGATCAACGTCGACATCGATGCGCAGGAGCGAGCCAGACAAGCCACCTACGGCACTGCCCCGACAAAAGGAACGTTGACCTGGGAAAACCGATATTTCGTCGACCTGGCTCTCATGGACGGCAGGATTGCTTACGAGAAAGGCCCCGTCATCGGCCCTTCGGTCACTCGAGAGCTAGTCGATGTGCCCAGGTTCCGTTGGACAGGTCAGTATATCG
>DASQDA010000291.1:0-12624 GCA_035634435.1 Polyangiaceae bacterium | reverse complement strand
TTTGCTCCTGGTGAGCGCGGCTCCCCTGAGCGCGAAGGAGAAGGAAGAGGCGCCCAGCGTCAACGTCATCGAGTTCAAGACCGAGGTGCGAGGAAGCAAGGGCGTGGTGCGGTGTGGATTGTTCACGCAGAAGGGTTGGCTCAAGACAGCGGTCCAACCGGCGGTTGGTAACATCCACGGCCGCTCCGCGCTCTGCGTGTTCAAGCGCGTGCCGGCAGGTGTTTACGGCGTGTCTGCCTTCCACGACGAGAACGGCAACGGCAAGCTCGACACCAACTTCGTTGGAATGCCTGTCGAAGACTACTGCGCCTCGCGGGGCGCGCGCGGAACCTTTGGGCCGCCGAGCTTCGAGGATGCCAAGTTTCGCTACACGGGTGGTACCAAGCGCGTCGAAGCCCGCATGAAGTAGGATGCGCTTCTGCGCGTGCCGATCACGAGCGGGGTGGCGCACCCTGGCAGGACGGCGCTCGGCTCGGGGTTGTGGTAGAAGGCGGCGCCGCACGTTGGAGCGGCCTCGGCTCGAGCGAGCCGAAAGCTCGCGAGACCAGAATGGCAGATAGCTCGAACATCGAAGTCATCGAAGGCACTTTCTCGGTGCCCAGCGCCGCTCGCTTCGCGATCGTGGCCGCGCGGTTCAACGCCTTCATCGTCGAGCGTCTCGTCGAAGGCGCGGTCGACGCGCTGCGACGCCACGGCGTGGATGCCGAGCGCATTTGCCTGGTGCGCGTGCCGGGTGCCTGGGAGTTGCCGCTCACGTGCGCCCGCCTGGCCGAGAGCGAGAAATTCGATGCCGTGATCGCGTTGGGTGCCGTCATTCGCGGCTCGACGCCGCACTTCGACTACGTCGCCGGCGAGGCGGCAAAGGGCGCAGCGGCGGCTTCTGCTCAGAGCGGCGTGCCAGTGGTGTTCGGTGTGTTGACCACGGACAGTATCGAGCAAGCCGTCGAGCGCGCGGGCACGAAGGCCGGCAACAAGGGCTTCGACGCGGCGATCACCGCTCTGGAAATGGTCTCGCTCGACGCAGCCCTTTCGCTGGCGGGTTACTGAGTAATGGGCGCGCGTACCACGGCTCGCGAGGCGGCGTTGCAGATGCTGTTTGCGCTCGACGCTACCACCGCGGGCATCGAGCACGTCATCGCGAACTTCTGGCGCGAGACGCCGGGCGACGCCGAAGGCCGCGCTTATGCCGACGACCTCGTCCGTTGCATCGCCCGCGACCTGGCGGAGACGGACGCTGCCATTCGCAACGCGAGCCAGAACTGGCGCCTCGAACGCATGACGCGCGTGGACCGCAACGTGCTGCGCCTCGGCGCGTGGGAGCTGTTGCATCGCAGCGAGGTGCCCCGTGCGGTGATTCTGGACGAGGCCGTCGAAGTGGCGAAGCGCTTTGGAACGGAGGAGAGCGGGGCCTTCGTCAACGGCGTGCTCGATCGCATCGCCGATGACTGCGGCCGCGCCGACGCCGACCGTCCGCCTGCGCGCGGCGCGCCGACCGAGCGGTGACCCAGCTTGGATCTGCGTTTCACCCTACCCTCACTGCGTAAGCTCGACCTGTCGGGGACGGAAGTGCTCGTGGCGGCGCTCGCGGCCGCCGAACGACCTCCGCACGGGGTGGCGGGGTTGGTCGACTGGCGGCTCGCAGGGCGCGTATCGCGGTTGATCCAGGAGGGCTTCGCGACGGGCCGCATCGGCGAGGTGCTGTTGGTTCCCGGCAAGCCGAAGCTGCCTTTCGACAAGGTGCTGTTGTTTGGCATGGGGCCTCTCGGACAGTACTCGGAGCTCGCGTTTCGCGCGGTGTTACAGAACATGCTTCACACGCTGGAGGGCTTGCGCGCTCGCACGGCCGTGGTCGAGCTTCCGGGCCGACATCGCGATGTCATCACTGCGGAGCGGGCCGCGGATATTCTTCTGGAAATGGCTGGGCCGCGCTCCGAGCACGACGTCTGGACGCTGGTGGAGCCAGCCGAAGCGCAGCGTTTGATCACGCAGCACATGATCCAGGAACGTCGCCGCGTTCGCCAGAGCTAGCGCGGCTTCGGTCGCGGCTTATTTGGAGCTAGGGCGTCTTGGATCTGCCGGGCGCAGCGCTGGCACTGGCCCCCGCACGCGGGGCCGAAGGTGCAACGGCGGAAGCTCCGCCTGCGCCGCCGTCGGCCTCCGTCTTGGGCTCCTTCAGCACGAGGATGCCGCCCATGACCAGGTTCCCATTCTCGATGCGGTCGTACTCGATGCGCAGCCCGTCGTAGCTATGGATCTCCACCCGGTTCTCGGTGCCCTGCTTGTCGCTCCGTTCCACGTTGCGTGGCGGGCCGAGGTGCTCCTGGATGGCTGTGGGGATCATTCCGAGCCGCAGATCGGGAGGGATGCCGCCATTGAAAAAGCCATACTCCGCTTCGTTCCCGGAGGCGTCCTTGCCTGCGGGACGGCCGGCGCGCTGCACGTAGATGCTCTTGGTGACGCCCTTCTCGAGCTGGAAGTCCACGCCGCGCGTGATGTAGCGGCAAGCGACGGGGGTCTTCACCTCACACGGCAACGCCATGTGTCGCTCGATAGTGGCGACGGTGGCGCCGATGCGAATCGGGCCCACGCCTTGGCCCGCCAAGACAGCCAACACGGGTCCGGAGGGCAGCGGCCAATTACGCCTGGGCGGCGGCGGCCGTCGCACCGGTGCGCTGGCTGAGGTAGCAGCTACCGCCGCAGCGGGAGGCGTTTTTTCCGGCTTGGACTTGCAGGCCGGCGCCGCGAGCGCCAGAGCAATGACGAGAACCTCGGGAACGCCGAGCGTACGCATTTGACCTTCGAGCTCCGGCGCGACATGTACCACGCGGCTCCACTCCTCGTCATCCGTCCCGCTTCTCCGTAGCCGATGCCGCCGCTCGATCAACGCCAGTTTTTGTTCGTGACCGGCAAGGGGGGCTCGGGCAAGACGACGGTGGCAGCGGCGCTGGCGTTGGCTCTGGCTCAGAGTGGTCGGCGGGTGCTGGTGACGGTGAGTGGTGCGCGCGAGCGTCTGTCGGAGGTTCTTGGCAGCGCCAAGCTCACCACGAACATCGAGCTGCTCAGGCCCAACCTCTGGGGAGTGCTGCTGCAGTCGAATGCCGCGCTGCGCGAGTACGGAACCATGGTGCTACGTAGCCAGACGCTCGTCGACGCCCTGTTTGGCAACAAATACGTAGAGGGCTTCTTCAATGGCGCCCCCGGGCTCAAGGAGTGGGCGTTGCTCGGCAAGGCCTGGTACCACTCGACCGAGGCGCTGCCCGACGGCTCGCGCCGCTTCGATGTCGTGGTGTTCGATGCGCCGGCCACTGGTCATGGCCTCGACATGCTGCGGGTGCCGCAGGTCATCCTCGCGGTAGCCCCGCCGGGGCGGCTGCGAACCGACGCTGAACGCGCGTACGCCTCGTTCCGCGACGCCAGCGTCAGCGGCGTCGTGGTGGTGACCCTGCCGGAGGAGATGCCGACCAACGAGACGCTCGAGCTCGTGCACGCGCTGCAGAACGAGCTCCGTTTGCCAATCGCTAGGGTGATCGCCAATTCTAGCCTCGAGCCGCTGTTTTCGGACGTCGAGAGCCAGGCTCTCGAGCCTTTCGCGACAGGCTTGACCACGACGGCAACGCAGGCCGCTTTGGCCGCCGCAGCGCGCCGAGCCTTGGCGGAGCGCACGCAAGCGCAGAGCCTGGCCCGCCTTTCAGCCACTGGTTTGCCGCTCTCGAGATTGCCTCGAATGCGGGCTGGTGTGAGTGGCCCGCAAGCCACCGAGCTGCTGAGCCGCTTGCTGCTCCGCGAAGGTCTGTAGGACGATGTCCGGTGCTGGCGAACGGGATCGGTTGAGCGATTGCCGCCAGGGCGGAGCGACTGGCAGGCGCAGACAGTCGAGCGTGAGGTTCAGAACAGGTAGACGAGCGCCCCGCTGAGCAGCAGCATGGGCTCGCCGGCGCGCGCGACCTCGTCGCCGAGCACGCGGACCACCGTTTTCGACCACGCCGTCAGCAGCTGGGCTTCCGCCGCGCAGGCGAGCCAGGGCACTGGGCGCACCCAGACGCCACCGCCAGCAGCGGTCAACATGGACCAGGTGCGACGTGAGCTCGAGCGATAACCGACTGGAGCGTCCCCGCTCAGATCTACGTTGTAGACGCCCATACCGACCGACAGCACCGGTTGAACGCGGAGGTTGACCCCGAGGTGTACCACTGCCTCGGCCATCCCGAACTGCTGTTGGACGCGGACCGCGCCGGGCGCCGCCAGTAAGTGCGTCTCCTGGGCGAACGTCGACAACGACGCCCTCGCTTCGAGCTGCAGCAGGCGCCCTCCCACATGCGGCAGCAGCGCGCCCACACGCAACAATGGCACCCAGACACCGCCGAGCTCCTGAAAGTCATTCAGGAAGCCGCCGCCCAGAGCCAGGGTCGCACGCGTGGCGGGGGCAGCCTCGACCACCTCCGCTTTTTGGACCGCTGGCGGCGCAGCGGCCGGCGCTTCTTGGGACCGGATGAACAGCTCTGCGTGGCGAGCACGGAGTAACTCGACCACCTGCACGGCCAGCCGCGATGCCCCGCCGCTGGCCTGCGCGGGGTCGATATGCAGCCGCTGGACCAGGGTGCGGCGCAACACGCGATCGGAGAGCCACACCTCGAGGACGTGCTCGCCGGACTCGACATCGATGCTCTGCGCCAGCACCACGACGAGCACGGGCTTCAGCTCGTCGGCTGCGGTCTCGACCGCCACGCGGGCCTCGAGCTCGGGACTGACAGGCAACACCATCACCTCGAAGCCCGCAGCCGTCAGCTCGCCGCGGATACGCGCGACCACCTCGGTATCCAGGTCACTGGCCGCCGGTCGGTCGAGCAGCACCACTCGCCGCTGCGTGTCGGCGCGCGCCGGCGAGCCCACCAGCTGACGCAGCGTTGCAGCTGCGAACACCCTCGACCGCAGCCCACGACCCCCGCTCATGGGGCTATGGGCGACTGGCCTTCGCGCAACACCTTCTTGGCCGCCGAGGCATACGGCCCTGCCGCGAACCGGCCGAGGTACTCCGACGCTAGCGGACGCGCTGCCGCTGCTCCGCCGCGCTTGTACAGCAGCATCATCTTGCGACCCAATGCTTGCGATGCGTACGGCCCCGTTGGACTTTCCTGGAGATAACGGTCGTACCACTCGCTGGCCGCGCCGCCGTTGCTCTCGGCGATACGTCCCAGCAAAAAGGCAGCTTCCCGCGCCGTGGACGAGCCGGCGAACCGCTGTCGCAGCGCCAGCAGAGCTCGGCTGGCAATGGCGCCGCGCTGTCCGTAGCGCGCCGCATCCGCGAGCGCAGAAACCTCCGCCAAGCTCGCGGTCGACAGCGTCTTTTCCAGTCCTCTGCGCTCGGCCTCGGCGATCACGGCGGCGAAGTTGCCCTGGGCCACCTGACGGCTCCAGCTGAGCTGCGCAGACGCTTCGCCAGCTCGCGCTACGCCGGCCTTGCTGGGGCTCTCCACGTCGGCGGGCGCGGGGCTCGTCGGCTCGAGGAGCTCGCTAGCAGGCGCCGGCAGGGCCGTGGGCGCGCGGGTGTTCGCGGCATGGATGCGCGGTCCCTCGACCGTGACGCGACCGTCGCCAGCGCCGACGAAACGCTGGCCCGGACGCAACTTCACGTTGCCGCGCGGACCCGTCACGTTGACCGAGCCGCTGTGCAGCACCAGCTCCAGCTCCTGTTCCGCATTCGACCAGCGCACGTCGAAAGCCGTCCCCGTTACCTGCACGGTGTACGGTCCGGCCTTCACCGACCAGGCGGCGTTGGGCAGATGAGCGATGGCAAACCGCACGCTGCCTTTCCGCACGTTGAAGCGGCCCCCGCGAGCGCTGAGCTCCTCCACCTTCGTCTCTGCTCCGCGCGCCAACGAGACGTCCGAGCCATCGGAGAAACGCAGGCGCGTGTCGGCACTGCCGAGCACGTAACCGGAGACGATGTTGCCATTCAGCACCTGGTAGGTGATGGGCTCCGAGCGATCGCCCAGGCCGAGCCACAACACCATTGCCACTACCAGCGCTCCTGCCATGGCGAGCGCGCCCTGCGAGATCAGGGAGCGCTTCATCTGGGTTCCGGCAAGCCGGTGCTGCAACCGCTGAAACGCGAACTGATCGCTGAGCGGCGGATCGCCGCTCAGACTTCGTCGAGCCAAGCGGGTGAGCTCAGCCACGACTCGACGGGGCGGAACCGGTGTCATTCTGTCTCTCCTCGCGCCTTCAAGCGTGCCACGTAACCAGCCAGCGCCGGATCGCGTCCGGCCAACAACACGACCCGTTTCCACGCACGAGCCAGGCAGCGCCGCACCGTGGGCACCGACACGCTCAGGTTGAGCGCCACGCTCGCGGCGTCCAAACCTTCGATGAAGTAGAGCACGAAAGCCGTGCGATCGCGCGTCCCAACCTTGTCGAGGACACGATAGAAACGCACCAGCGCCTCGCGCGAATCCGTGTCTGGGCTCACGACTCGGAGGTCCGGCACCTCACCATCATCCCCCAGGCCCACCCAGCGACGAATACGCCGGCGGCGGATCTCGTGACGCACCGTACGTACGGTGATCGACATGACGAACGCTCGCAGCGCGCCGGGCTCGCGCAGGTTCTTCACGTTCTGAAATAGGCACAGAAAGACGTCCTGCAGGACGTCATCCACGTCGAACTCCGGACCCAAGGTACGACGCAGCATGCCGCGGACCATCGGTGAGAAGCGACCCCAGGCGACGCGCGGCGCGTGGGCTTCGCCAGACATCAGAGCACGCGCCAGCGTGGCGTCGTCGGCGTGCAGCAGAGCCGAGTTCGCGGCGAGGCGGAGCGCAGCTGCATCGATCAGTTGCATGGAGGCCACGTGTGAGGAAGTGGGCGACTGCGCGTTCCCACTACGTCTTATCACTGATCACGAGTAGCTTACACCCGCGCTTTCGGCAAGTTGGCGGTCCAAGTACGATTTGTGATCCATGGCAGTGTGGCGAGCGCACTTATCTGCGGACCCATCCGCTTCGCTCACTCGACGCTGCGCCGATTGCTGCTCAGCCCCTGCACAACTGCAGCAGCCGAACCGTTTGCTCACTGGCTTCCACCAGCCATTTGGCTGCCAGCGGTGTCGCTTCGGGCAGCGAGACACACCGTCGCGTGATGCAGGAGACCGCGTGGAACGGAGAGCTCGACGAGTCGAAATCGTCCGCGATCGAGCCGGCCAGCACTACCGTCGGAACTTTCCAGCGTCGCGCGCGCAGAGCGACACCCACAGGGCCCTTGTTGGCGAGGCTTTGCCGGTCGAGCTGGCCCTCCGCTGTCAAAACGAGGTCAGCTCCTTGCAAGTGAGAGTCAAATCCGATGGTGTCCAGCACCCAATCGATGCCTGGCTCCAGTCGGGCTCCGAAGACGGCGTGGAGCGTCGCCGCACTACCGCCAGCAGCCCCCCCGCTCGGCAACTCAGCGACGCTGCCGAAGGTTTTCAGCACCCCAGCCAGGCGCTCCAAACCGGCTTCCAGCTGAACGACGGCAGCAGGGCTCGCGCCCTTCTGTGGAGCAAACACGCGCGCGGCACCGCAATCACCCAGCAGAGGATTGGTGACGTCACACAGAAGCACTAGCCGCATCTCGCGCACGGCGTCCGGCACGTCATCCATGCGCAGCTCCGCCAGCTGACCGAGCGCTGCGCCGCCGTGCTCGAGGGACCTGCCCGCGGCGTCCAAGGCGTGCACGCCGAGCGCTTGTAGGATTCCTAGGCCGCCATCGACCGTCGCGCTGCCGCCCACACCCAGCACGATGCGCCGGCAGCCAGCCGTCAGAGCCGCCCGTATCAGCTGTCCCGTTCCGTAGCTGGTGGTGCGCAGCGGATCGCGTTCGGCGACGTGCAGCAACGCAAGGCCACTCGCGGTGGCCACATCCATCAGCGCCGTCGCGCCCCCGTCTACGACGCCGTACGTGACGCTCAGCGGGCGCCCGAGGGGGTCGCTCACTCCCGCGTTTTCGAGGCTGCCTCCGAGATGCTCCACGAGGAGGGCGCTGGTGCCGTCGCCGCCATCGGCCACCGGTAGCTCGACGACGGCGCTCTGCGCGTCGGCGCGCCGAACGCCCTCTGCCATGGCGCGCGCAGCGGCTGGGGCCGACAGGGTGCCTTTCAGCGCATTGGGCGCCAGGACGATCCGCGGTCCTGGCTTCGATGACTGGACCAAAGGCCCCGCAAGGGTCTCGGGCAGCCTCAAAACTCCGCCGAGCCGGGTGTGCGCGCGAACGGGATCACGTCCCGGATGTTCTTCATGCCCGTCAAGTACATCAGCATGCGCTCGAGCCCGAGCCCGAAGCCTGCGTGCGGCACGCTGCCGTACCTGCGCAGATCGAGATACCACCAGTACGCCGATTCGCTCAGCCCCCGCGCGCGGATGCTCTCGCTGAGCACGTCGAAACGCTCTTCACGTTGGCTGCCGCCGATGATCTCTCCGATACGCGGAACGAGCACGTCCATGGCGCGGACGGTTTTGCCGTCCTCGTTGGCGCGCATGTAGAACGCCTTTATTTCCTTGGGGTAGTGCGTAATGATTACCGGCCGTTTGAGCTTCTCTTCGGTCAGATAGCGCTCGTGCTCGCTCTGCAAATCGACCCCCCAGTGCACCGGGAACTCGAAGCTGCGCTTGGCGCTTTCGAGCATCCGGATTGCCTCCGTATAGGTGACGTGCTCGAAGCTCGAAGTGGCCACGTGCTGCAAGGTTGCAAGCACCGTGTCGTCGATGCGCTGATTGAAGAATTCGAGATCGTCGGCGCAGCGATCGAGCACCGCCTGGATGACGTACTTCAGGAAGGCTTCTGCGAGCTGCATATCGCCCTCCAGATCGCAGAAGGCCATCTCCGGCTCGATCATCCAGAACTCCGCCAGATGCCGCGGGGTGTTGGAATTCTCGGCGCGAAAGGTCGGGCCGAAGGTGTAGACGTTGCTGAACGCCAGCGCGAAGATCTCTCCCTCCAGCTGGCCGCTCACGGTCAAGTAGGCCGGCTTGCCGAAGAAATCTTCGGCATAGTTGACCTGGCCTTCGGTCGTGCGTGGCACGTTCATCAGGTCCAGCGTCGTGACGCCGAACATCGAGCCTGCGCCCTCGCAATCGGACGCCGTGATGATTGGCGAATGGACGTAGAGGAAGCCGCGTTCCTGAAAGAACTGATGGATGGCGAAGGCCAGCGCGTTGCGCACCCGAAAGACGGCGCCTAGCGTGTTCGAGCGCGGCCGCAGATGGGCAATGTCGCGCAGGAATTCGAAGCTGTGGCCCTTCTTCTGCAGGGGATAGCTGGCAGGGTCGGCGGCGCCCAGCACGCGCAGCGCGTGCGCGGCAAGCTCTACCCGCTGCCCGGCGGCGGGAGAGGCGACGAGCTCACCGTCCACCTCCACACACGCTCCGGTCGTGGCCAGTGACAGCGCGTGCTCGTCGATGCGTTGGGGGTCGATGACCACCTGGAGGTCTCGAAAGCAGCTCCCGTCGCTGAGCTGCAGAAAATGGACCCCCTTGCCGCCGCGGCGCGTCTTTACCCAACCGCGTGCGGTGACGTTGCGCGAGGGCTCGCTCGCGAGCAGATCCCGAATGTAGTCGCCCGGCTTGAGCATCCGCCGAGCTTAGCTCTTGCCGCGCTGCCGGTCGGCGCGAAAGTGTGAATGCCGGCGGCGCGCCGGAGCACGGACGACTGCGGATAGCCGCGCGTCGGCCTAGCGCCTCATGCGGTGGGGGGTAGCGCCGACGGCAGCGACGGCACGGCCTCGGTCGCGGCCGAGCCCACGGGCGCCGCGCTGATCCAGCTCGCCGGGTCGTAGACGCGTGCGGGCGGGGGCTTCAAGTCCCAGACCAGGCCCACGAACGCGAGCGCCTTCAAGACATAGTAGGTGATGTCGATCTCCCACCAGAAGAAGCCTTGCCGCGTGGAACCCATGAAGTGGTGATGGTTGTTGTGCCATCCTTCGCCGAGCGTGATGAGCGCCAGCCAGAAGTTGTTCTTGCTGTCATCGCCGGCAGCGTAGCGTTGCGTGCCCAGCATGTGGCTCAGCGAGTTGATGGTGAACGTTCCATGCCAGAGCAGGACCGTGCTCAAGCCGAACCCGATGACGAGACCGGACCAGCCGAAGAACCACCACACCGCGATCCCCAGGCTGACCGAGGCGATGTGCGGGTACTCGTTGAGCAGGACCAGCTCGGGAAACTTCGCGAGGTCGCGCACCTTGGAGTAGTCGGTGCGGCCCGTCCTATCCAGGATCCAGCCCACGTGGGAATACCAGAAGCCGCGCCGCGAGTTGTGTGGATCGCCGGGCATGTCGGAGTACTTGTGGTGCGTGCGGTGATGCGCAGCCCACCAGAGCGCACCCTTCTGCACGCTGGTCTGGGCCAGGAACGCCAGCAGGAACTGGAAAACGCGGCTGGTCTTGTAGGTACGATGCGAGAAGTAGCGGTGGTAGGCTCCCGTCACGCCGAACATGCGCACGACGTAGAGCGCGCCGCACAACAGCCAGTCCTGGAGTCGAACGCCCGTCCACAGAGCGGCGAAGGGCACCAGGTGCATCGCGAAGAAGGGAACGGCTTGCGCCCACTGGTACTCACCCAGGCGTGTCGCCAGCTGAGGCTTGGGGGGCTGGGCATTGACGATACGTGCGAACGCATTCACCCCCGCAGTGTTTCACCGGAACAAAGTCGGGAGGGTCATGTTTCGGTCATGGCAATCCGCGGGCTTTCGTCGCGGCATTGCCCGACAATGCGGCTCAGCGCCAGCTGCCGGTCAGCGCTGCGCTCGCCGCTGGATCGACGATCCACACGGCGTTGCGCACTAGCTGAGCGGGGCAGCGCGTGACGTCGTCCTGACCTTCGAGAGCGCGCGCGACGGCTTCGGCTTTGCCGGCACCGGCGGCGAGCACGAGGACGAGGCCCGCCTGCTGCAAGGGTTCCGCTGTCAGCGTCAAGCGCGCGGGCGGTGGCTTGGGGCCGATCACGGGCACGACGCGGCGCGTTCGTTCCTCGAGCGCCGGCGAGTTAGGGAACAGCGACGCCGTGTGACCGTCCTCGCCGATCCCCAGCAGGACGACGTCCAGCGCTCGCGGCAGCTGTCGCTCGTAGTCGCGAGCTGCCTGCTCGCGATCGGGGTCTTCGCCGCGCATACGGCGCACACCCTCAGCTCGCACGGCCACCCGGTCGAGCAGCGCCTCGCGGGCCATCCGGTAGTTGCTATCCGGATCCTCCGGTCCCACGCAGCGTTCGTCACCGAAGTAGATGTCCACTTGGGGCCAGGGCACGTCGGTGTGGGTGGTGAGCTCTACGTACGTCGCTCGCGGTGTTGTACCGCCGGCGAGGCAAAACGAGGCCGTTCCCCGCAACGCGACGGCTTGCGCCAGCGCTTGTGCGATGAAAGCGGCCGCCATTGCCGGGATCTTTTCGGATGCCACGCGAATGCGCTCGATGCGTGAGCTCATTGAGCGGGAAGTAATGCACGTTGCCAGGCGTAGCGCTATGGTCCTGAGCCGGTATGGGAACCCCCGCCATCGAGCCTCAGCGCGTGCTAGCAGGCCGCTACAGGCTCGAAGAGCGGCTCGGCTCGGGCGGCATGGGCACCATCTGGCGGGCCGAGCACCTGGTGTTGCAGGCTCCGGTCGCGGTCAAGCTCATCGAGACTGAAGCGCTGCGCGACCCGGATAACGTGGGTCGCTTTCTGCGCGAAGCCAAGGCCGCCGCCACGCTGCGCAGCCCGCATGTCGTTCAGATCATCGACTACGGCGTGGATGACGGCGTTCCCTTCATCGTCATGGAGCTGCTGGAGGGAGAGACGCTCGCGCAGCGACTGAAGCGTGTGCAGCGTCTGCCGCCCGCGGAGACAGCCCGCTTCATGGCGCACGTCGGACGCGCTGTCAGTCGCGCACACGAGGCCGGCATCGTTCACCGCGATCTGAAGCCCGAGACCGTGTTTCTCGTTCCCAACGAGGACGCGGAGATCGCCAAGGTGCTCGACTTCGGCGTCGCGAAGATCGAGCCGGGCGTGCTCGGGCCGGAGCCGACGCGCACGCGCACCGGTTCGGTGCTTGGCACGCCGTACTACATGAGCCCGGAGCAAGCGCAGGGCAACAAGGCAGTCGACCACCGCTCGGATCTGTGGTCGCTGGGCGTGATCGCATTCGAGTGTCTGACCGGGCGTCGGCCGTTTTATAGCGAGGGCCTGGGCGACCTGGTGCTGCAGATCTGTGTGCGCGATATCCCGATTCCGTCGGAGGTCACCAGCGTCCCGATCGGTTTCGATGCCTGGTTCGAGCGCGCCATGATGCGCGACCCCGAGCTGCGCTTTCAGTCGGCGCGCGAGATGACCGATGCGCTCCGAGAAGCTCTGGGTGTGGAAACGCGCGACGTTGGCACGCAACCCGAGGTCGTCGTGTCTACGGGCTCCTTCGAGTCGCGCGAGCTGGAGGTTGGCCGCGACAGTTATCGACGGGACCTTGACGGCAAGGCGGCCACCGTGGCGCTCGCGCCGGACGTCGTCGAGCGTCTGGCCTCGAGCACGGTGGAGCCGGCTCCGCCTCCCGAGCGCAGTGGTGTCACACGCGTCTTCGGGGTGGCCGCCGTGGCGCTCCGCCTCGGCCGTGGCGGCGGGCTGGTTGCGTGGCGA
>DASQDA010000290.1:0-2786 GCA_035634435.1 Polyangiaceae bacterium | reverse complement strand
AGAGGTTGTACTCGAGCTCGTACGCGCCCTGCTTCAAGGTTCGCGGCCGATAGCTGCTGGAACTGCCCCGACTGAGTTGCAAGACGATGCTGTCACTTCCCAGCACGTCGTCACAGCGGTAGACGATGGTTCCGACGGAGTCCACGTGGCTGCCCGCCAGCACGTCGTACGTGCCGAGCGAAAGCCCAGAGACGCTGCCGATCGAGCAGGTCATGGCATGACCCGCAGCCGTGAGCGTCAGAAGGGCTGCCGCCGCGCATCCACTAAGCAACGTTCGCATCATGGCTGCTTCCGTTTCGCGCGTGGCTGGCAAACGATGACGCCCAGCTCTTTCACGAAGCCCTTTGCTCTGGGCACCTCCAGCACGACCTTATAGACAGCGTCAGCATGGCGCACGGTCGCATTCCACGTGCCCGGCGGTAGACCTTCGAGCTCGAACTCACCCGCTGCGCCCAGCGGCGAAGTCAGCACTTGCGTGCTCGTCACGACGATCAGCTCGCCGTACTTCAGCGCTACGGGAGCGGAGCTGCCGGGCACTGCTATCGAGCCGCGCACGAGCGTCACCGCGCGGACCGGGAAAGGGATGATGGCTCCCCCACGCGTCGGCGGCGCGAACAACACCTCGGCCGCATCAATCGAATAGTCGAGCTGCAAATCCGCCTGCTCGATGCTCAAGCGATTGGCCTGGTAAGGAAGCAGCCCGGGCATGAACAATCTCCCTCGCGCATCCGTCGTACCGACCTCCCTGTTGTTGGCGTACCCTCGCACGCCCGACACACCCGGCAGCTCGAGCACGGCGAAAGACTGGTTCGTCGCCCGCGTGAAGTACACGCCGCTGCCGACCATCACGATGCTGCCGGCGAGCTCGACTAGCGTATGCTGCTCGCCGTCGGCGTTGGTGTACGTGACACCAGCCTTTGCGAACGAGGACTGTGCCTGAGCGTTGACGGAAGCCCGGGTCGTGTCGCCCTCCGACCAGCTCAGCTGGTAGCCAACGTCAGTCGTGGCTTGCAGCGAACGGGACACGCGCAGCGTCGCGTCGCTGTCCTCGCTGCCAGCGTGGCCGGTGAGCTGGACGAAGTGGTTGACGGGCAAGGCCCAGGTGAGCGTCGCAAACACATCCGTCACCGCTGCGCCCAGCGCTCCATAGTTGCGTGAGGCTCTGACCTGAAGCCCGAGCTCGCGCGTCAAGCGTGTGGTCAGCGTTGCGGCAAAGCGACTGGACGGGCCCGCATCGCGCAACCACGACAGCGCTACCTCCGTGCCGAGGCTGAGCCCGCGACCCAGAGCGTGACCCGTCATGGTCACGTGCTCGACGAGGCTGCGCTCCTGAGTCGGATCGAGGCTGAGGGTCGAGAACTGCGGCGTCGTTCCGCGCACCAGAGCACGCAGCGAGGTGCCGTGCAGCCTATAGGAGTAGCCAACGATGCCGGCTACGCCGCGCCGGGGGAGCTCGTCGGTCGTGGCGCTCCCCGCCGTGTGCAGCTCGAGCTCGCCAAACTGGCCCGCCAGGGTGATGTTCGAGCCAGCGTTCACGCGCGCACGGTTGAATTCCGCGTGCCACCCCGTCGTCAGGTGGTCCGTCATGCCCACGCGGTAGCGCCCAATGGCGGCGGGCTCCGCGTAATCGAAGCTCCGCGTACCGTAGTTCTCACGAGTGAAGCCGAGACCGTAGGCGTACTCCGACAAGCCCTGGGCCAGCACGCTGCTCGAGGCGTAATAGCTGGACTCCACACGTTGCTCGCGACCGTAGGCGTCGCGCAGCACGTAGCGCGCGGTTCCGCCGCCGGTCACCGGAGCGAGGTTGGTCAGGTCGAACTCGCCGGGCTGAACCGGAAGCCGCCGGATCAAGACGTCGTTCACGTAGACATCGAGCGTCGAGGGCGCGAGGGCAGAGCCCGTGAAGCCGAGCCGCGGAATCTTGACCAGGTATGGATTGAGATCGTAGTTCCGCGCCACCGACAGCCCGCCCAGCATTACGGCACCGCCCAGCGGCCCGGCCGCCACCAGTGAGTCTCCTAGCGTCGCGGTTCGCGAACCCTTGCGGTCGTCGAGCTGAGCTTGCGTGGTCAGCCGGGTTGCTCCCCGTGTCGAATTCCACGTGCTGCTGCTCTGCACCAGGGCGGGCCCCGACGAGAACCCCACCTCGTTGAAGACGTCCAGATAACGACCGTCCACCAGACGAGGCGCATAGTCGATGAACGCGCTGGCATCGTGCGAGTAGACGACATCTGCCGGCTCCTGTGCGGCCAGGTCGATGGTCGTGCGGGCGAGCGTTCGCGGGGGAGCGATGATGCTGAGGGTGAGCGCCTCTTCGTCAAAGGTGAAGTGAAGCGGCGGGGAGGCCGCGCGCAGCGAGACATGCTCGGTGCCCGCATGCAGCTCGACCTGAGCTTGCAGGCGAACCAGCCCGGCCTCGCGCAGCTTTGCCATGGGCACCAGAACGTCATCCTCGCGCAGGTACACGAAAACGTCTCCATGCACGGCTCCGTTGACGACGAGCTCGAGCACGGCTCGCTGCAGGGGCGCGGCGCCCGCGGGGCGCGTGAACGCGAGACAACTGGCCAGGAGCACCAGGACCGCGAGGACACAGCGCATCTTGCCCCGCCGCGCGCATGCGACCGACCAGCGCACTAGCCGCAGTCAGGTCGCTGCGGCAGGCGAAGCAACCCGCTGGTCTTGGTGCGGTTTTCAGTGGTCGCCGTGGTGCTGACCGACTCCACTTGGGCGCACGCTCCCTTGGGGAGCTGCAGGCGATAATCCCGGCGGCCGCCGGCGAGCACATA